>CALKWS010000151.1 GCA_938004115.1 uncultured Ruaniaceae bacterium | reverse complement strand
GCATCGGCTACCTGCACACCGGCATCGAGAAGAACATGGAGTTCCGCACCTGGACCCAGGGCGTGACCTTCTGCACCCGGATGGACTACGTCGCCCCGTTCTTCCAGGAGGTGGCGTACTGCCTGGGGGTGGAGAAACTCCTGGGTATCACCGACGACGTCCCCGAACGCGCCACGTTGATCCGGGTGCTGTTGATGGAACTGAACCGGATCTCCTCCCACCTCATCGCGATCGGCACCGGCGGCAACGAGTTGGGCGCCACCACCATGATGACCGTGGCCTTCCGGGGCCGGGAGGAGATCCTGCGGATCTTCGAGGCCATCACCGGGCTGCGGATGAACCACGCCTTCGTCCGGCCCGGCGGTGTCGCCCAGGACGTGCCCGGCGGGCTGCCGGCGATGGTGCGGGACAAGATCCCCGAGATCCACCGCTCGATCGCCGAACTGGAGAAACTGTCCCTGCGGAACCCGATCTTCATCGGCCGTTCCAAGGGTGTGGGCGTCCTGCCGCTGGCCGGTGCCGTCGCGCTGGGTACCACCGGGCCGTTGCTGCGGTCCGCGGGGGTGCCCTTCGACGTGCGGCGGGCCGAGCCGTACTGCGGGTACGAGACCTACGACTTCGACGTGCCCACCTCCACCGATGAGGACTCCTACGCCCGCACGGTGCTCCGCTTCGCCGAGATGCGCGAGTCGCTCAAGATCGTCCAGCAGGTGCTTGACCGCCTGGAGGCCCAGGACCGGCAGGGCAAGCACCCGGTGATGGTGGCGGACAAGAAGATCGCCTGGCCGGCCCAGCTGTCGATCGGCAGTGACGGGCAGGGCAACTCCATGGACCACATCCGCCACATCATGGGCTCCTCGATGGAGGCCCTGATCCACCACTTCAAACTCGTCACCGAGGGCTTCCGGGTCCCGGCGGGGCAGTCCTACACCCAGGTGGAGCACCCCAAGGGCACCCTCGGCGTGCACCTGGTCTCCGACGGCGGCACCCGGCCCTACCGCGCCCACTTCCGGGATCCCTCATTCAACAACCTGCAGGCCCTGGGCATGATGTGCGAAGGCGGTTCCATCGCCGACGTGGTGATTGCCGTGGCCTCGATCGACCCCGTCATGGGAGGGGTGGACCGCTGATGACCACGCACACGGGTGACTACACCCCGGAGGTTCGCGCGCGGCTGGACGCTGACGCCGAGGCGATCCTGGCCCGATACCCCGAGCCGCGCTCGGCGCTACTGCCGCTGCTGCACCTGGTGCAGTCCGAGGACGGTTACATCAGCCCGGCCGGGATCGCGTTCTGCGCCGACACCCTGCAGATCACGCAGGCGGCGGTGTCCGCCGTGGCCACCTTCTACTCCCAGTACAAGCGTCGCCCCAACGGCGAGTACACCGTGGGGGTGTGCACCAACACCCTGTGCGCCGTGATGGGCGGGGACATCATCTTCGACCGGCTCTCGGAGCACCTGGGCATCGGCCACGACGAGACCACCGAGGACGGCAAGATCACCCTGGAGCGGCTGGAGTGCAACGCCGCGTGCGACTTCGCCCCGGTGATGATGATCAACTGGGAGTTCTTCGACTACCAGACCCCGGCCTCCGCGACCGAGGTGGTGGATGCGATCCTGGCCGGTCAGGACGTGCGCCCCACCCGCGGCTCGGACCGCGTGGCGACGTTCAAGGAGACCTCCCGGGTGCTCGCCGGCTTCTACGACGGCCGCGCCGGTGAGGGCGGTGCCGGGGGGCCGGCCACGATGGTCGGCCTGGAACTGGCGCGGTCCGAGGGCTGGCACGCCCCGGGATTCGCCGCCGACGGCGGTCCGGTGAGCAGGGAGCAGCCCGACGACGCCGCCCCGAAGGTGGGGGAGGCCGGCTCCAGTTCCGAGCGGCCCCCGATCAGCGACGACGACACCCGCCCCAGCGGTCCGGGTGGAGCCGGCCCGACCGGCACCGGGAAGCAGCCGGAGGACGCCGGGCCGGTGGAACCGACCGAGGGGCAGGATCCCGCGCGTCGCAGGCAGGGCAGTGATGACCAGGAGGGAACGACGGAATGAGCACTCTCACCCCAGTCCTGTCCGATATCTGGGACAAGGACCGGTCCTGGACGCTGCAGACCTACATCGACCACGCCCACGGCTATGAGGCCTGGCGCACCGCGCTGCGCACCGACCCCGCGGAGTTGATCAGCGCGGTCAAGGACTCCGGCCTGCGCGGCCGCGGCGGCGCCGGGTTCCCCACCGGCATGAAG
>CALKWS010000150.1 GCA_938004115.1 uncultured Ruaniaceae bacterium | reverse complement strand
CGCTCACTCGGAACGGCGCTCCAGCATCTGCGTCAGTGCCTCCTCGGCTCTGGTCAGTGCCTCAGCCGGGTCCTCATCGCCCATGATCGCCAACTGCACCTGGGACCAGAGTTCTTCTTCGTACTCGGTGTCGATCGCCGTGTGGCGCGCCGGGGCGGTACGGTCGTTGATCAGCGCGTTGGCGGCGGTCGCTCGGGCCTCGTCCTGCGGACCGTCCCCGGAGTCGGTGAAGAATGGCTCTTCGAGCGCTTCTACCGCAGAGGGAAACACCGTCGACTCCTCGGCGAGGGCCAACTGGTTCTGAGCGTTCGTGACGAAGCGTGCGAACTCCAGGGCGGCCGCCTGGTGCTCCGAGGTGGTCGGGACTGCGAGACCATGGGCCACCACCCACGCGCCGTCAGCCTGGCTCTCCAGGCCCTCTGACACGACTAGGGCCTCGAAGGTATCCGGAGCGTTTTCCTCGATGATCGCCACGCGGGAGGGCCCGGTGTCGAAGTAGGCCGCGCCCCCCTCCTGGAACGTCTCGATCTCGCTCCGAGGCTGGGCGGTCATGCTGTCGGCCGGGATGCCCCCGTTCTCGTAGAGCGCGGCCAGTTCCTCAACAAGTTGGTGCGCCTCGGGGGTGTCCACCACGGCCTCGGTGGCATCGTCGTTGATCATCGGAACGCCGTAACTCAGCATCATGTTCAAGAACGTGCGAACGGTGGGCTGGAAGCCAGCAGCGTCGGTCGCCTCGCCGATCTGCCCAGAATATTCGATCAGTTCGGCGTAGGTCGCAGGCGGATCCGCGGGGTCCAGGCCTGCCTCTTCGACGATCGTGGAGTTCGCCAGGAGCACCGGGGTGTTGAGGTACCAGGGCAGCGCGCTGGCCTCGGTGTCGCCGAACTCGAAGGACTGCCAGGCCGACTCGACGTACACGTCCTGGGAGTCGGCTGCGACCTGGGCCATGTCGAGAACCTGACCGTCGCGCGCCAAAGGCGCCAGCGTGGCCACGTCTAGGTCAAGCACGTCGGCCAGGTTGCCGGAGGAGGCGTCGGCGGCGACCTTCTGAGCCGTGCCCTCGGTGGGGACGTCCACCCACTCGACGCTCACGTCGGGGTACTGGTCCTCGAAGTCGGCGATCAGCCCGTTGATGAAGTCGTCGAAGGTGGGCGAAAGTTGCATGGTCTGGAAGGTGATCTCTCCCTCGACCTCACCGGTCACCTCCTGGTGGCCCGCAGCCCCGTCGTCACCGGTGGTCTGGTCCGTCCCTCCCCCGTTGAGGCCGCACGCGGTCAACGTCAGCGCTGCCACGGCGACCGCCGAAGCCGTGAGTGTGGTTCTCTTCAGTTGCGACATTGCACTCCGCTTTCGATCGTTTCGTCCACGTCCCGGTCGCTATCCGCTGGCACCGTTTTGGCCGGCAATGGAGCCGCGCAGCGGCGCTAGGTGCGATTTAGGCGAGCGAGCCCATACTGCAACCGGTTGCGCTATAATAACAGAGGCGCCAGCCTGTGTTCCCGAGGGGTCGAGCGCGCCGGCGTCTACCTGAGGCGAACCAGCGAGCGCCTCTACCCGTCCCCAGGCCCGGGGCCCCTCAGGACTTCTTCGCGGCGGCTTTGGCGGCCTTCTTGGTCTGCCGAACCCGCAACAGTGAGTCGTTGTCCACCACATCGGCGATCGAGCGGTAGGCGCCCTCCTCGCCGTAATCCCCCGCGGCCTCGCGCCAGCCGGCGCCGGTGAAGCCGTACTGCTTGCCCAGCAGGGCCAGGAAGATGGCCGCCTTCTGCTTGCCGAACCCGGGCAGGGCCTGCAACCGGCGCAGCACCTGCGCGCCGTCCGGGTCATCGCGGGTCCACAACGCGGCGGCATCGCCGTCGTACTCGGTGGCGATCACCTCGCACACCGCTTGGATCCGCCCGGCCATGGACCCCGGGAACCGGTGCACCGCCGGCGGGGTGGCGCAGACCTGCTTGAACTCGTCCGGGTCCATCGCGGCGATGTGCGCGGCATCAAGGCCGCCGAGGCGGTCGTGGATCTTCTTCGGTCCGGCGAACGCGGTCTCCATCGGCACCTGCTGGTCCAGCAGCATCCCGAGCAGCAGTGCGAGCGGGTCGGTGCTGAGCAGTTCGTCGGCCTGGGCGTCTCCGGTCAGGTGCAGTTCCATACCGGTGATTTTGCCTGATCACATCCTCAACCGCAGCCCCCTGGGCCAGGGCCCCGCACCGGCGCGGGCCAGTGCGGGGCGGATGGTGCACGCAGACCGGTCAGGAGCCGGTGCTTATCCGCCTTGCGGGCTGGTCACGTGCGCGTCCGGGCCGGGGAAGAACATCGTCTCCTCACTCTCCCCGGACCAGCGCACCATCCACGGCGGCCCGCCGCCCTCGCCGCGCACTTCCACCACTTCTCCCTCGCGTGGCGGCTGCCCGACCTGGGCCGATGCGATCACCACACGATCGCCGACTGACGCTCGCATTGCGACCTCCACGAAAATGCATGTGGTGGTGGCTCTCACCACCTGTCCCCCAGTTTCTCATAGGCCCGCAATTCGGTCGGGGGTCTCCAGCACCGCTGCGCTGTTGCTGCGCTCAGGGCACCGCGGCCTGCACCACGTCGCCCTCGCCGTCGGCCATCACCGGGCCCACGTCGGCGGGTACGAACACCGCCTCGCCCTGGGCAAGTTCCAGCGGGCCGCTGTCGCGGGTGCGCACCCGGGCCTGTCCGGCCACGGCGAGCACGATCCGCGGGCCGTGCCCGGTCAGGTCCCTGGTCCCTGAGTCGGGGGTGAGGGTGGTGACGGACAGTTGGAAGTCCTCCACCGGGGCGTAGAACACCCGGGTGCCCTCGAACACCTCGGGGGCGATGCGCATCGGCGGGGCGGCCACACAGTCCATGATCTCCAGCACCCCGGCGGGGTCCACGTGCTTGGGCGTGAGCCCGGCACGCAGGGTGTTGTCGGAGTTCGCCATCAACTCCACGCCCAGTCCCTTGAGGTAGGCGTGCGGGAACCCGGCGGGCACGAACATCGCCTCCCCCGGATACAGGGTGACGGGGTTGAGCAACAGCGCGGTGACCGCCCCCGGATCGCCCGGGTAGGCCTGGCCCAGTTGCGTGACGACCCGGTCGATCCGCACCGATCCGCCTCGGGCGCCCTGGCGCTGGCCACAGGCCCGCACCACCGCCTCGACGTCCTCGGAGGTGACCTGGCCGGGGGTGAGCAGCAGGGTCACCGCTTCGCGCATGCCGACGGCGGTGGGGTCGGCGGTGAGGATGGCGGCGAGCCGGTCGGTCAGCGCGGTGCCCAATCCGCTGACCAGTTCCAGGGCACGCCGGGGGGTGCGGAATCCGCACAGAGCGGTGAACTCGGTGAGCGCGTACAGCAACTCGGGCTTGTGGTTCGGGTCCTTGTACAGCCGCTCCGGGGCGTCGCGGGCGATGCCGGCGGCCTCCTCCCGGGCGAATCCGGCCTTGGCCTGTTCCAGGTTGGGGTGCACCTGCAGGGACAACGGCTCGGCCGGGGCGATGAGTTTGAGCAGGTAGGGCAGGTACTGGCCGAAGCGCGCGAGCACCGGCCCGCCCAGCCGTTCGCGGGACTCGGTCAGCAGGTAGTCGCGCAGCGTGGTGGGCTCATCGCCGGCCAGCACCGACGGCGCAGCCGGGTGGGCGCCGAACCACAACTCCGCCAGCGGCCGGCCATCGGCTTCGCGCCCCAGGAGTTCGGGGATCGCCGTGGGCGACCCCCAGGCATAGTGTTGCTCGCTGCCGCGCAATCGGATGAACACCACTCACCTCTTTCACCGCCAGATGCCCAGGCTAGCCCGCAGCACCTGCGAAGTTGATGGGAATGAGTGCCGGGTCGCGTGGGTTCGGGCTCGCGCCGCCCTGCGCTGCTCGGCGTGGTGGACGCGCGGCTACCATGCCTGGGGACGCAGGGAGTGGAGGACCAGGATGCCGCTGGTGTCGGTGATTACGCCGGTGCACAACGCCGGGCCGATGCTGGGACCCTCGGTGCGCTCGGTGCTGGGCCAGACGCACACGGACCTGGAACTGCTGATCACCGACGATGGTTCCACCGATGACTCCTGGGAGCAGATCCAGGCGTTCGCTGCCGCCGATGAGCGGGTGCGACCCGAGCGTCTGCCCACCTCCCAGGGAGCCGCCCGGGCACGAAACGCCGCCATCGCCCGCGCGCGCGGCAACTTCGTGGCGTTCCTGGACAGTGATGACATGTGGCTGCCGGACAAACTCCAGCGCCAGGTCGCCTTCGCCGAGGACACCGGCACGCTGCTGACCTTCACGTCCTATTACAAGGTGGACGGTGACTACACCGGTGAGGCCGCCGACTTCGTGCCGAATGATCGGATCGTGTGGGCGCGGCCGGAGGCCGATTATCGGGCGATGCTGTGGCAGGACCACATCGGGGCGTTGACGGCGATGTACACCCGGGACGTGCTCGGCACCCGCTACATGCCGGACCTGCCCAAACGTCAGGACTACGCGTTGTGGCTGCAGATCATGCGCGACGGCGTGGTGGCCCGCAGCGTGCGCGAGCCGCTGGCGATCTACCGGGCCGGGCGGGCGGGGTCATTGTCGTCCAACAAGTTGTCGCTGGTGCCGTACAACTGGGCGTTGTACCGGCGTCACGAGGGGTTGTCGGTGCCGCGCGCGGCACTGGCTCTGGGTGGTGCGGTGTGGAGGTCGGTGCGCACCGGGCGGATCTGACGTGCCGACTCGGAGGCGCTAACGGGACGTTCGCTCCCCTGCGTTCACGACCGCAGGGCACTGCGCGTGATGTCGAGGAGGTCATCGATCGCCTCGACCACGCGGTCGGTGTTGTGGCGGTCGATCGCGCCGAAGAAGCGCTGGGCCCGGGCCGTGTAGTGGCTCTCGCGAGTCGCGCCGCGGCTGAGGGTCTTGTCCAGTTCGGCGATGAGATCGTCCACGGTGGTGACCACCGGGCCGAATCCGTCGGTAGCGAAGTTGAACCACGACCGGTGGGCGTGCTTGGCCTCGTACTCTTTCCGGTCGAATTGCGCGTAGATCACCGGTCTGCCCATGTAGGCCACGTCGAAGTGGACCGAGGAGTAGTCGGTGACGAGCACGTCGCAGTCCAGTAACCGGTCCTGCACGGTCTCCTCATGGCTCGTGTCAAGCACGATCCGGTCATGTTCGGGCTCGAGGCCGGCGAGGCAATCGGCGATGTTCGCGTGCGGGACGACGACGAGCCGGTAGTCGTGAGCGCACAACACATCCTGGAGCGCCTTGCTGGAGAGCACCGAGGTGATGAACTGTTCGTACGCCGACCCTTCGAACGGTTCGACCGCCGGTGAGTGCATCGGTGAGGGTAGGAAACGTCGCCACGTGGTCATCATCAGGACCGTGCGGGTGGATTCGTGCGGCACGAGGGCATCGAAGCGGGGAAGCACGGTTTCCACCAAGTGATTGCCGTATCCGGTAGCACGCTCCAGGGCGGCGGTCTCCTCGTGGGCGCTGGTGATGATGATGTCGTAGCCCGTGGTGCGGCGGTTCAGTGCCTCGGGGCTCAAGTGGATGCCGTGTTGGAGGAAGACCCGGATGGACCCAACCCGCCAGGCCAGGTGCCGCTCGTAGTTCTTCGCCGGCCAGTCACGTGGAAGCAGATACTTCAACGAATGGGAATCGGCCAGGACCTCCGCGTGGAGCATGAGCAGTTTGTGCCGCCACGAGGAGTGGGGGATCAGATGTCCGAGCCGGCGCAGACCCGGATATTGCGGAGCGTCCCGGTCCAGCACGAAGAACACCGGCCGGTCAGGCTCTGTTTTGCGTAGGTGCCGGAACAGGTGGAAACCGTTGTCCTCCGCCGACCCGGGTCGCTCCCCGATCAGGAAGGGTCGACGTCGGCTGAACAGGGGCATGGTCAGCAGGCGAATAAGCAGTAGCAGCCGGAGCCGTTTGCCTCCCGGGCCGTGAAGCACATGCCTCACGTCTCTGCGCAGCAGGAGCCTGCGCCAGCGCAGTATCGCCCGCGTGCCAGTGCCGTGCTGCAGCGTGACGTCCAACCGGCGCCCGGTATCGCTGGGGTGAACGAGGTAGCGGAGTTGGCGCCGGCCCCTGGCATCGAACCAGGAGGTGCTGACGGTGCGTGCACACGCTGTGGCACCCGTGCTGGGCCGGAGCGGTCTCACCCAGCCCCTAGTGTTGTCTTCCTCATCTAGCAGGCGTAGGCCGAGGGCGTAGGTGCCGTCGGGCACATGACGTAAAGGTACGGGTGCCTCTAGCCGGTGCCGGCGCAGCCCGCCGGAGTGCACATCGAACTGGCGGAGCGGCATACCGTCGGACTCGGCGGCGATGCCATCGCGCCCGAGCACCGCGACAGCGAACCGCCAGGGCGGTGGATCGGCCACCGGGAGATCGAGCATGACCTGCACCTGCATCGCACCGGCACGTCGGTCAACGCCTTCGGCGATGACCTTGCCGGCGCTGAGCGCGACCCAACCCGCATGTGTTCGAACCGGGTCTCCGGAATCTGCGTGAAGAACCTGGTGGACGTAGGCGGTGGCGATATGCTGGTCACACCAACGTGTGGCCAGTAGCACCGGCTCCTCGGTCGAACCGGTCACGCGGCGCGCTGCTGCGCGGATGGCGGCGGCGACGTCCTGCTCCAGAGAAGCGGCCGGA
>CALKWS010000149.1 GCA_938004115.1 uncultured Ruaniaceae bacterium | reverse complement strand
TGTCCCCCGACTTCGATGAGTACATCGAGGGCGTGATCGAGGACTTCGAGAGCCAGCACGACGGCGTCACCGTCAACTGGGTGGACCTTCCGTTCGAGGGTGCCGCCGAGCGGCTCCTGGCCGATGCCAGCGCCGGAGAACTCGCCGATGTCATCAACCTGAACCCTGACCTGGCCTACCCGCTGGCCAGCGACGGTCAGTTCGTCAACCTGGACGAGGCCGCAGCCCACGTGAAGGACGACTACATCACCGGCGCGTGGGACAGCTTCCGGTACCCGGGCCAGGACGGCGCGTACGGCTTCCCCTGGTACCTGACCACCGAGACGACCATGTACAACGCCTCGATCCTCGAGGACGCCGGCCTGGACCCCGACTCCCCGCCGGAGACCTACGAGGAACTCTTCGAGATCGGGATGACGATCGCCGAAGAGACCGGGATGAACGTGATCCACCCCGCCCTCGAGGACCGGCTGGTGATCGACCTGCGCAAGCGCGGCGTGGAGATCGCCAACGAGGACCTCACCCAGGCCACGTTCAACACCCAGATGGCGATCGACCACGTCACTGCGCTGCGGGACCTGCACGAGGCCGGGGGGATCTCCTCGGACGCGGTGACCCAGGAGCACCGGCACGAGATCGACGCCTACCAGGCCGGGCAACTGGCCACCTTCATGCGCGGCCCGAACTTCATCAACATCGTGGCCGAGAACGCACCCGACATCGCCGAGGTGACCGTGCCCGGCCCGCAGATCAAGGGCGAGGCGGAGATGACCGGCATGTCCGTCATGGGCCTGTTCGTCCCGGAGTCCACCGACAACCGCGATCTCGCCATCGAGTTCGCGGCGTTCATGACCAACGGTGAGAACCAGATCCGGTTCGCGGAGTTCACCCCGGTGTTCCCCAGCATCGAAAGCGCCCTGCAGGAGGACTCCTTCCTGCCCGATGAGGATGATGACTCCGCGGTCGCCGAAGCAACTCGCATCGCGGCCGCACAACTGCCGGAAGCCGAGAACATCCGTCCCGTGTACGTCGACGAAGAGGTCAACCAGGCCCTCATCCAGAACGTGCAGGGCGCGATCCTCGGCCAACTGACCCCCGAGGAGGCCCTGGATGCGGCCGAGGACGAGGTCAACCAGATCCTCGAGCGCCGCAGCAACAGGTGAGCCGCAGCACTAGGTAATCCCCGCAGCGTGGGCGGGACCGGGACCCCGAAGCCCGGTCCCGCCCGGCTGCCCATGACACATCGACTCCTAGGGACCAGTTGCAATGATCGGTAGACGTTGGTTCGTCCCGTGGCTTTTCCTGCTGCCCTCGCTCATCATCCTGGGTTTGTTCTACTGGTGGCCGATCGCCAACACGTTCATCCTGTCGTTCACCAACGCGCACGCCATCCGGGGCGGGACGTTCACCGGCCTGGACAACTTCATCCGCCTGATCAACGACGACTTCTTCCACAACGCCCTGACGAACAGCGGGCTGTTCCTGCTCGGCGTGGTGCCGCTGCTGACCTTCCTCCCCCTGTTCCTCGCGGTCCTGGTGAACGCGAAACTCCCGGGGATCACCTTCTTCCGAACCATCTTCTTCTCCCCGGTGATCGCCTCGATGGTCGTGGCGGCGCTGCTGTGGTCCTGGATGCTGCGCACCGACGGGCTGTTCAACTGGATCCTCGAGCGCCTGCGCATCATCAACGAGCCCATCAATTGGCTGACCGATCCATCGCTGGCGCTGCTGAGTGTCCTGCTGGTCACCACGTGGAAAGGCCTCGGCTATTACATGATCATCTACCTCGCCGGGCTGCAGAACATCCCCGAGGAACTCCATGAGGCGGGCCGGCTCGACGGCGCTGGTGCGATGCGCCGGTTCTGGTCGATTTCCGTACCGTTGCTGCGGCCCACCATGGTGCTGGTCGCCACACTCACCGCGATCAGCGCGATCAAGGTGTTCACCGAGGTGTTCGTGCTCACCGGAGGAGGTCCGCGCCGGGCCAGCCAGACCCTCGTTCCCTACATCTATGAACGCGGCATCTCGGGCCTGGAGACCGGGTACGCCTCGGCGATGAGCATCACGCTCTTCCTGCTGGTCCTCGTCGCGACCTTGCTCGCCGGGCGGCTCACCAGAAGGAGGGTGGCGGCATGACCGCAGTCCAGACTCAGCCGACGAAGCCGAAGCGGCAGCGCGCCCGCAGTGGTGTCGCCGGCCCGCGTTCCCGGCGGGTGGCCGGGTATATCGGCCGCTACACGTTGCTCCTCGTGGTGCTGGTGATCACCGTCGGCCCGTTCCTCTGGCAGATCGCCACCTCACTGAAGGGCGTGGGTGAGAACGTCTCCCAGATGCCGCCGGTGTTCATCCCCGAGGATCCGACGCTGTCGAACTACCGTCGGGTGGCCGAGACCATCCCGGTATTCCGGTACCTGCTGAACTCCTTCACGGTGGCGGGGGTGGCGATCGTCACCAACTGCCTCTTCGCGTCGATGGCCGGCTACGCCCTGGCCCGGATGCGGTTCCGCGGCCGGGACAAGTTGTTCGCGATCATGATCGCCACCATGGTGATCCCCTTCGAGGTCATCATGATCTCGGTGTTCCTCGTCATCCGGAACATGGGCCTGGTGAACACCCTGGCGGGAGCCGTGCTTCCGCTGACGGTGACCATCCTGTCCATCTTCGTCATGCGACAGGCGTTCGTCTCCTTCCCCCGGGAGGTCGAGGAGGCCGCTCACATCGATGGTGCCGGGGATTGGCGCACGTTCTGGCGGATCGCCATGCCGTCGGTGCGCGGGTCTCTCGCGGTGGTCGCCGTCCTGGCGCTGATGAACGCCTGGGACGACTTCCTGTGGCCGTTGATCGTGCTGCGCGATCCGGACGTGTTCACCCTGACGGTCGGCCTGGTGTTCCTGGAGAACCAGTTCTCCGCGGACCAGAGACTGGTGGCCGCCGGCACGATGATCGCCATCATCCCGGTGCTGATCCTCTTCGCCATCTTCCAGCGGCAGTTCTTCCGTGGCGTGGGTCAGGCGGCGGTCAAGGGCTGACGACGTGCGTCCCCGTCACCGTGTACGCGGTGCCTGGTTCGGGGACGTTCAAGTCAGTGCGCTGCGGCGTGCCGTGGGGGCCACCAGCACGATGACCACCACCGCGATCCCGAATGCCCAGGCATAACCCACCCCGCCCACGACTGCACCGAACAGCACCGCACCGGTGCCCATGCCCGCGT
>CALKWS010000148.1 GCA_938004115.1 uncultured Ruaniaceae bacterium | reverse complement strand
GGGGGCGCCGAGAGTGCCGGTAGCCCACGACAGGACGACGGCGGCAGCCGGCCTGGCGAGGTGTCAGAGCCGAAAGTCGGGACTTTCGACCCGCGATATCGGCGGTGTGGTGCGGAAAAATAAGAATCAGAAAACACTTCCCACCAAAACACCGATTCTGTGAGGACAGAACAATGGCCACCACCGAACGAGTCGCGACCACGCGGCTGACCACCCAAGAAGACATCGTCACCCGGCCAGGCGTGCGTAAGGTACTCGCCGTCAGCCGGATCGTCATCGGCTTCACATTCCTGTGGGCCTTCCTCGACAAACTGTTCGGGTTGAACTACACCACCGCAGCCGAGAATGCCTGGATCAACGGCGGCTCTCCCGCACAAGGATTCATCGGCGGCATCGACAACTTCTCCGCAGGACTCTTCTCGGTCTTCCAGAACTCCTTCGGGGACGCGCTGTTCATGGTCGGCCTGCTGGGCATCGGCGTCGCCATGATCGCCGGCGCAGGTCTGCGCATCGCGGCCACCGGCGGGACGCTGCTGATGCTGTTCATGTGGCTGGCGACCTTCCCCGTCGCGGGGGCCGCGACCAACCCGATCCTCACGTCCCACTGGCACGAGGCGCTGCTGCTGATCATCGCAGCCCTCACCCTGTCCGGGGACACCTGGGGCCTTGGCAAGTGGTGGGCCAACCTGGAGTTCGTGAAGAAGAACTCCTGGCTCCGCTGATCCCCGGTCACACCGGCCCCGCACCACCTGGTGCGGGGCCGGTTCTTCGTGCGCTCAGCGGTGCAGGTCCACCCACAGGTGGGCGGTGGCGATCCGGGCACCGATCCGCTCCAGGAGTTCACCGGCCCTGGTCTTACTGCGCTCAGGATCGGGTTCCAGGTCGCTCAGGGTATAGACGTCGGTGAACCCGGCCCGGCCCATCTGCTCCGGGCTCAAACTGGCCACACCGGCGACGGCGATGGTCACCACCGCCGCGTCGGCGGCAGCCGCAGCCACCCCCACGGGCGTCTTCCCGGCCAGGGACTGAGCATCGAGGCTGCCCTCGCCGGTGATCACCAGATCGGCGCCCCGCACGCGGCGGGCGAAGTCCACCAGGTCGAGCACCACCTCCACCCCGGCGCGGCGGCGCGCACCCAGGATCAACGCGGCGAACCCGGCACCCCCGGCGGCCCCGGCCCCCGGGCTGGCGGCCAGCCGCTGGGCGTCCACGCCGGCCTCCCCCAGTACCTGCACCCAGCGGGACAGTCCGGCCTCCAGCGCGGCCACGTCGTCCTCCCCGGCACCCTTCTGCGGCCCGTATACCGCAGCGGCCCCCTCCGGTCCGAGCAGCGGGTTGTTCACATCCGAGGCCAACGTGATGCGCACCTCGGCGAGGCGGGGGTGCAGGCCGCTGAGGTCCACCCGCTGCAGATCCGCCAGTGCCGCTCCCCCGGGCCGGTCGGTCCCCGCCAGGGTGGCGCCCAGGGCTTGCAGCATCCCGGCGCCGCCATCGGTGGTGGCCGACCCGCCCACCGCCAGCACCAGGGCACCCACACCGGCGTCCAGGGCGTGGGCGATCAACTGGCCCACCCCGAAGGTGCCGGCCAGCCGTGCCGCCGGGGAGTCCGTCGGGGACAGGTGCAACCCGGCAGCCTGGGCGAGTTCGATCACGGCCGTGCGCCCGTCGGTGGCGTACGTGGCCCGCACCGGCTCACCCAGGGGTCCGGCCACGGTGACCCGCACCGAGTCCATGCCCGCGCCCAGCGCTGCCTGCACGGTTCCCTCCCCGCCGTCGGCCATCGGGACGGGGATCACGTCGACGTCCTCGCGCGCCCGTTGCAGCCCGAGCGCCAGGTGCTCGGCCACGTACTTGGCGTCCAGGGACCCCTTGAACGCATCCGGGGCCACGATCACGCGCGGGCCGGGTGGGGTGTCGGGCACGAGGACCAGGGCGGGACCGTCGGACCTGCCGTCCGGTCTGGTTCCCGCGGACGATGCCGCTCCGGGTCCGGCCGGGTCGCCGCTGCCGGGCGTGGTGTCGACGACGTCGTGGTGTGAACCTGCCATCCGGCCATCCTGCCGTGTCCGCAGGGCCACCACCAGCATCGACCTGCCGTGGCGGGTGCGAGCCTCAGGCCTGCACGCGCTCCATCACCAGTTCCCGCACCCGACCGGCGTCGGCCTGCCCCCGGGTGGCCTTCATCACCGCGCCGATCACCGCGCCGATCGGGCCCATGTTGCCCGAGCGGATCTTCTCGGCGATGTCGGGCTGGTCGGCGAGGGTGGCGTCGATGACCTCCAGCAGCGGGCCGTCGTCGGAGACCACCTCCAGGCCGCGGTCGATGAGCACCTGCTCGGGGTCGCCCTCACCGGCCAGCACGCCCTGGAGCACCTGCCGGGCGAGTTTGTCGTTGATCCGCCCGGCGTCGATCAGCCCCTGCAGTTCGGCGATCTGCGCCGGAGTGACGTTCAACTCCGCCAGCCCCACGCCGTCGTCCTTCGCCTTGCGGGCGAGCTGACCCATCCACCACTTGCGTGCCGCGACGGGGGCAGCACCGGCGGCGATGGTGGCCTCGATCAGGTCCACCGCCCCGGCGTTCACCGCATCGCGCATCTCCTCATCGGAGAAGCCCCACTCGGTCTGCAACCGGCGCCGGCGGACCGCGGGCATCTCCGGCAGGCTCGCGCGGATCTGCTCCACCCACTCCCGGGAGGGGGCTACCGGCACCAGGTCCGGTTCGGGGAAGTACCGGTAGTCCTCGGCGTCGGACTTCACCCGTCCGGAGGAGGTGGCGCCGGTGTCCTCGTGGAAATGGCGCGTCTCCTGCACCACCGTGCCACCGGCGTCCAGCACGGCGGCCTGGCGGGAGATCTCGTACCGCACCGCCCGTTCGATGGAGCGGAAGGAGTTGACGTTCTTGGTCTCGGTGCGCGTGCCCAGCGGCGCGTCCGGGCCGGGGCGCAGGGAGAGGTTGACGTCGGCGCGCACGTTGCCCCGTTCCATCCGGGCCTCCGAGACGCCCAGGGCCACGAAGATGTCCCGCAGGGTGCGCACGTAGGCGCTGGCCACCTCCGGGGCCCGGTCCCCCACGCCGGTGATCGGGCGGGTGACGATCTCCACCAGCGGGATGCCGGCGCGGTTGTAGTCCACCAGGGAGTGGGTGGCGCCGTGGATCCGACCGGTGGCCCCGCCCACGTGGGTGTTCTTCCCGGCGTCCTCCTCCATGTGCGCGCGTTCGATCTCCACCCGCACCACGGTGCCGTCCTCCAGTTCCACGTCCAGGTACCCGTCGAAGGCGATCGGTTCATCGGCCTGGGAGGTCTGGAAGTTCTTCGGCACGTCGGGGTAGAAGTAGTTCTTCCGCTCGAACCGGCACACCTGGGCGATCTGGCAGTTCAGCGCCAGGCCGATCTTGATGGCGTACTCCACCGCGGTGCGGTTCAGCGTCGGTAGCGCCCCGGGCAGACCCACCGAGGTCGGGGTGATGGCGGTGTTCGGGGCGGCACCGAAGTGCGCCGGAGCGCCGTCGAACATCTTCGAGGCGGTGCCCAGTTCCACGTGCACCTCGATGCCCAGCACGGGGTCGAAGCGGGCAGTGGCGTCCGCGTAGTCGATCAGGGCGTCGGTACTCATGCGCTGGCCTCCTGCGGGCGGATTCGGTCGATCAGCGGGCCACCCCAGGCGTGGTGCTGGCGGGCCTCCAGGGCCGCGCCGATGCGGTACAGGCGATCGTCCGCGCGGGCGGGGGCGAGGATCTGGAACCCGGCGGGCAGGTCGTCCTCGGCGAGCCCGGACGGCAGCGACAGGCCGGGGATGCCGGCGAGGTTGGCCGGGATGGTGGCGATGTCGTTGCGGTACATCGCCATCGGGTCGTCGATCTTCGCCCCCAGCGGGAAGGCGGTGGTGGGGGCGGTGGGTGACACCAGCACATCGGCCTGCTCGAACGCGGCGGTGAAGTCGCGCTGCACCAGGGTGCGGACCTTCTGCGCGCTGCCGTAGTAGGCGTCGAAGTACCCCGCGGACAGGGCGTAGGTGCCCAGGATGATCCGGCGTTTGGCCTCCGCACCGAACCCGGCGCCCCGGGTGGCGGCCATCACCCGTTCGGCGGTGACCGGACCCTCCTCGGGCAGCACCCGCAGGCCGTAGCGCATCCCGTCGAACCGGGCGAGGTTGGAGGACGCCTCCGAGGGCATCAGCAGGTAGTAGGCGGCCAGGGCGGCGTGGAAGCTCGGGCAGGAGACCTCCACCACCTCGGCCCCGGCGGCGGTGAGCAGTTCCAGGGACTCGGTGAACCGTTGCTCCACCCCGGGGTGGTACCCCTCCCCGGTCAGTTCCCGCACCACTCCCACCTTCACGCCGGTCAGGTCCGCCTCGGCGCCCTGCCGGGCGGCGGAAGCGAACGACGGCGCAGGGTCGGCCAGCGAGGTGGCGTCCAGCGGGTCATGCCCGCCGATCACATCGTGCAGCAGCGCGGCGTCCAGCACCGTGCGCGCACACGGACCGGCCTGGTCCAGGCTGGAGGCCAGGGCGATCAGCCCGTACCGGGATACCGACCCGTACGTGGGCTTGACGCCCACGGTGCCGGTGACCGCCGCGGGCTGGCGGATCGACCCACCGGTGTCGGTGCCCACCGCGATCGGGGCCTCGAACGCGGCCACGGCGGCGGCCGATCCGCCGCCGGAGCCACCGGGGACGCGGCTGGTGTCCCACGGGTTGCGGGTGGGGCCGAACGCGGAGTGCTCGGTGGAGGAGCCCATCGCGAACTCGTCCATGTTGGTCTTGCCCAGGATCGGCATCCCCGCCGCCCGTAACCGGGTGACCAGGGTGGCGTCGTACGGCGGCACCCAGCCCTCGAGCATCTTCGACCCGGCGGTGGTGACCTGTCCCTTGGTGACCACCACGTCCTTGACCGCGACCGGGACCCCGGCCAGTTCGGGCAGGTCGGCGCCGGCGGCGCGCTGCTCGTCCACCTGCCGGGCGGCGGCCAGCGCCTCGTCGGTGTTGACGTTCAGGAACGCGTGGATCTGCTCCTCGACGGCGCCGATGCGGTCCAGGTGGGCCTGGGTGGCCTGCACGCTGGTGATCTCACCGGAGGCCAGGCGCTGGGCCAGCTCGGCCGCGGTGAGTGTGGTCAGGTCGCTCATGCGTCCTCGCCCAGGATCTGCGGGACGGCGAACATCTGGTCCTCCTGCTCCGGTGCCTGGGAGAGCACCTCCTGCGGGTCGAGGGTCTCGGTGACCTCGTCCTCACGGAACACGTTCACCAGCGGGAGCGGGTGGCTGGTGGCCGGCACGTCGTCCCCGGCGACGGTGGAGACGGTGGCGACCGCCTCCACGATGACGTCCAGTTCGCCGGTGAGGCGCTCGGTTTCCTCGGGGGTCAGGTCGATCCGGGCGAGCGCGGCTAGGCGCGCCACCTCTGCGGTGTTGAGGGTGGACATGGGGGCGAGTCTACCGAGCGTGGGAGCGTGATCTGCCCGCCGATACCCTGGTGGGGATGAGCACTCCGGACGATCCGCGACCCGAGGAGCACCACCGCGCCCCGGGCGGTGAATCGCGCCCGGGCGGCCCCGAACGCGGGCCGCACGAGGGCGCGTCGGGCGGGGTGGATCACGGCGCGCCGGGCGGGGTGGATGACGGCGCGCAGGACGGGGCGGATGACGCCCGGGTTCCGTTCACCGAACGGCACCGCACCGCCGTCGGCGTCCTCGTCGTCGTGCTCTGCCTGGCCGTGGCGGTTTTCTTCGCGGTGGTGGGCCCGGCCGGCGCGGACGAGCCCGAGCCGTGGGGCCCGATCCTGCGCTGGGCAGCCCCGGTGCTGTGGGTGGGTCTTGCCGCGGTGGCCGGGGCGTGGGCCGCAGGGGTGCGCCAGGTGGCGGTGAACCGGATGGCCGGGGTGGTGCTGGTGGCCTACCTGGCCTATCTGGTGGTGCGGATGTTCTGAGCCTGCCATGTGCTGACTCTGCTGTGCTCTGACCCTGCCGTCTCCGGCCGGGCACCGTTAGGGGCTGTCGGCACGGGCACCGCACCGACGGAGGGGGATGGCGATGACGCGCGCGGTCACGGTCCAGGACCTGGAAGCCCTTCGCGGGTGCGGGAGGTCGTCGCCCACCTCACGATGCCGTACCGCACCCCGAGGCGCCGCGTGCTCGCCGGCCTGGTCCGTGCCCGGTTCGACTTCAACGCCTACGCCGACCGTGCCGCCCGGGCCGATGCGGCCAACCTCAGTGACACCGCACTGCTGCAGTCGCTGCGGGCGAACATCCGCCACCCCTGGCGTCCGCCCGGCGGCGGGCCCGCCGGGGCGCTGAGCCACGATGTGATCCACGGCCTGGACATCACCGAACCGCTGGGCCTGCCGCCCTGCCCGCCGGAGCGCATCGCCCTGGTGCTACGGCACACCGGCGTCGAACGTGCCCGGTACTTCGGTGTGGACCTGCGCGGGCGCAGGCTCATCGCCACCGACGCCGAGGCACACCTGGGCGAGGGCACCCGGATCCACCCGCCGGTGCACCTACCCGCCCGGGACATCCTGCTGATCGCCACCGGGAGGAAACCCTTGTGACCATCCCGCCTGCGCCGTCGTCGGCCTTCCTCGCGGCCGCTCCGTGCCGGCGACTGCCGACCCCTGGATCGACACTGCCGGGGGTGAGCGCAACCATCTACCCGCGCCCTGCCGACCTGGGTCGAGATGGAGGATTCCGGAGCCCCAAACACTGTGCTTCAGATCACACTCTTGGGTAGAGTGACCGCACCGGAAACGCTGGGGCAAGGGAGCAACAGATGGCGTCACGAACACAGACGATCAGTTTGACGGTGGACGGGGTGCGGTACACCGACGACGTCGAACCGCGCCTGCTGCTGGTGCAGTACCTGCGCGAAGTCCTGGGCAAGACCGGCACCGTGGTGGGCTGTGACACCACCAACTGCGGTGCGTGCACCGTGCTGGTGGACGGCCGCGGGATTAAGTCCTGCACGATGCTGGCGGTGGAGGCCGACGGGCACGAGGTCACCACGATCGAGGGACTGTCGGCCAACGGCGAGTTGCATCCGCTGCAGCGGGCGTTCAACACCTGCCACGCGCTGCAGTGCGGGTTCTGCACCCCCGGGATGATCATGCAGTCCGCGTCGCTACTGGCGGACAACCCGGACCCCAGTGAGGAGGAGGTGCGCCACGGCCTGGAGGGCAACCTGTGCCGGTGCACCGGCTACCAGAACATCGTGGCGGCGGTGCGCCAGGCGGCTGCGGAGACCGCCGGGCACGCCTCGTCACCGGCGAGCGGTTCGGAGGCCACGCAATGACCATCATGGAGGAACGGCAGGCGGAGATCGGCCGGCCCCGCCCGCGCAAGGAGGACGCGCGGCTGATCACCGGTCGCAGCCGGTACACCGACAACATCACCCTGCCCGGCATGCTGCACCTGGCCATGGTGCGTAGCCCGCTCGCGCGGGCCCGGATCACCGGCATCGACACCTCGGCCGCGGCCAGCGCACCCGGTGTGGTCCAGGTGCTCACCGGCGCCGACCTGGCGGCCGAACAGGGCAGCATGCCCAACGCCTGGCCGATCACCCCCGAGCAGAAGACCCCGCCGCACCCGGCCGTCGCGGTGGACACGGTCAACTTCGCCGGGGAGATCGTCGCCGTCGTCATCGCCCGCTCCGCCGCGGCGGCCCGCGACGCCAGTGAACTGATCGATGTGGACTACGAGGACCTCCCCGTGGTCACCGACCTGGCCACCGCCGCGCGCGATGAGGAGGTGATCCACCCCGATCTGGGCACGAACAGGTCGGCCACCTGGGTGTTCGACTCCGCCCAGGCCGGCACCGGCGGCGATGTGGAGGAGGCGCTGGCCAACTCCGAGGTGGTCATCGAACGCACCTTCACCCAGCAGCGGCTGATCCCGGCGTTCATGGAGCCGCGGTCCACCGTGGTGGACCCCACCGGGGAGCAGATCACGATGTGGTCGGCCACCCAGATCCCGCACGTGCTGCGGGTGATGCTGGCGCTCACGCTGGGCGTGCCGGAGAGCAAGCTCCGAGTGATCGCCCCCGACGTCGGCGGCGGTTTCGGCGGCAAGCTCCAGGTGACCCCCGAGGAGGTCATCACCCTGCTGGCCGCGCGCCGGGTGGGTAAGCCGTGCAAGTACACCGAGACCCGCAGCGAGACGATGATGGGCGCCCACCACGGCCGCGACCAGCTCCAGACGCTGCGCCTGGGCGCCAACCGGGACGGCACCGTCACCGGGCTGGACGTGCGGCTGCTGGCGGACATGGGGGCCTACCTGGGGCTGATCACCTCCGGGATCCCGATCCTCGGGGCGTTCATGTACAACGGCATCTACAAGTTCTCCGCCTACCGGTTCGAGTGCACCAACGTGTTCACCAACAAGGTCTGGACCGACGCCTACCGCGGCGCCGGGCGACCGGAGGCCACGTTCGCGATCGAGCGGATGATGGACGAGCTGGCCACCGAACTGGGCATGGACCCCATCGAGGTGCGCCGGAAGAACTGGATCGCCCACGAGGAGTTCCCCTTCACCACGGTGGCCTCCCTGGAGTACGACTCCGGCAACTACGAGGCGGCCACCGACAAGGCCCTGGAACTGTTCGACTACGAGGGTCTGCGCGCCGAACAGCGCCGCCGCCGGGAGTCCGGCGACCCGGTGCAACTGGGCATCGGGGTGTCCACCTTCACCGAGATGTGCGGCCTGGCGCCCTCGCGGGTGCTCGGCGCCCTGGACTACGGCGCCGGCGGCTGGGAGTACGCCCAGGTGCGGGTGCTGCCCACCGGGAACGTGGAGGTGGTGACCGGCGTCAGCCCGCACGGGCAGGGCCACGTCACCGCCTGGAGCCAGATCGTGGCCGACCGGCTCGGGGTGCCGTTCGAGAACGTGGAGGTCCTGTACGGGGACACCCAGGTGGCCCAGCGCGGGATGGACACCTACGGTTCCAGGTCACTGGCCGTCGGGGGCATGGCCGTGGTGGCCGCCACCGACAAGGTGGTGGAGAAGGCCAAGCAGGTGGCCGCGCACATGCTCGAGGCGGCCACCGAGGACATCGAGTTCTCCGGCGGGCAGTTCAGCGTGCGGGGCACCGACCAGGGGGTGTCGTTCAACGACGTGGCCCTGGCCACGTTCGCCGCGCACGACCTGCCGGACGGGTTCGAACCGAGCCTGGACTCCGATGCCACGTTCGACCCGGAGAACTTCTCCTTCCCCCACGGCACGCACCTGGCGGCGATGGAGGTCGACACCGAGACCGGTCAGGTGCGGGTGCACAAGTACGTATGCGTGGACGACGTGGGGCACGTGATCAACCCGCTGATCGTGGACGGGCAGGTGCACGGCGGACTGGCCCAGGGGATCGCCCAGGCCCTGTTCGAGGAGGCGATCTACGACGAGTCGGGCACCCTGCTGACCGGGTCCTTCACCGAGTACCTGGTGCCCTCGGCCCCCGATCTGCCCGAGTTCACCGTGGACCGTACCTATACCCCGGCGACCACGAACGTGCTGGGCGTCAAGGGAGTGGGTGAGGCGGGCACGATCGCCTCCACCCCTGCGATCGTCAACGGCATCCTGGATGCGATCCGCCACCTGGGCGTCGAGGACGTGCCGATGCCCTGCTCCCCCTCCCGGGTGTGGAACGCGATCCAGCAGGCACGAACCAGCGGCCAGCAGGCCCCGGAGCCGGAGGTGGCACCATGATCCCCAGTCAGTTCGAGTTCCGGGCGCCCACCACCGTCGATGAGGCGGTGGAGTTGCTGAGCAACGGGATGGACGTGAAGGTCCTCGCCGGCGGGCAGAGCCTGCTGCCGGTGCTGAAGTTGCGCATGGCCGACCCGGAGATGGTGGTCAGCCTGACCAAGGTGGACGCCCTGCGCGGGGTGCGCCGCGACGGCGATCAGCTGGTGATCGGGGCGATGACCACCCATGCCGAGGTGGCCACCGATCCGTTGATCGCCGCCCACGCCGGGCTGGTGGGCAAGGTCGCCGGCACCATCGCCGACCCGCAGGTACGCAACCGCGGCACCATCGGCGGGGCGGTGGTGCACGCCGACCCGGCCGGGGACATGGGCGGTGCGCTGCTGGCATCCGATGCGCAGATGACGATCGCCGGCCCCACCGGTACCCGGACGGTGCCGGCGGCGGAGTTCTTCGTCGACTTCTTCACCACCGCGGTGGACGAGGACGAACTGCTCACCGAGATCCGGCTGCCGGTGTTCGACGGGTGGGGTGCGGATTACCAGAAGTTCACCCGGGTGGCCCAGCAGTGGTCGATCGTGGCGGCCGGGGCGATGGTCCGTACTAGCGGGGACCAGATCGCCGAGGCCCGGGTGGTGCTGACCAACATGGATTCGGTACCCCGGCGGGCCACCGCGGTGGAGCAGGCCCTGGCCGGAGTTCCGGTGACCGAGGAGGCCGTGGCGAGCGCGTGTGCCGCGGCCGCCGAGGGCACCAATCCGACCAGCGACCTGAACGGGGATGCGGAGTACCGGCGGCACCTGGCCACGGTGCTCACCCGGCGCGCGGTGCTGGCCGCCGCGGGCCACCGGGGCACCTGAGACCAGCGCGGCGGGTAGTGGCCGACCGAGCTGTGCGACCGGATGGGGCCAACTGTGGCCCATTGACCGGAAGGGAAGGAGCAGTTGTGGAACTGACCCATCATTTCGAGGTGCCGGCTTCCAAGGAGACCACCTGGCAGACCTTCAACGACCTGGAGCAGGTGGTCCCGTGCTTCCCGGGAGCCACGCTCACCGAGGTCGACGGCGATGAGTTCACCGGGCAGGTGAAGGTCAAGATCGGCCCGATCTCACTGACGTATCAGGGCACCGGCCGGTTCGTGGAACGTGATGAGGCGGCCGGCAAGATCGTGCTGGAGGCCTCGGGCAAGGACCGGCGCGGCAACGGCAACGCCGGCGCCACGGTGACCGCGGTGCTCACCGAGACCGCCGACGGCACCGCGGTGGACGTGAACACCGACCTGGACATCGGCGGCAAGCCGGCGCAGTTCGGCCGCGGGATGATCCAAAGCATCTCCAACAAGATGTTGCAACGGTTCCTGGACTGCATCCGCTCGAAGATGACCGACGAGCAACCGACCGGCACTCCCTGACAACCGCCTCACGCAACGCCAGGTCGCCGGTCCAGTAGCCGCCGTCGTCCTGGGGTTTGGGCTGCCCGGCCTCCTGTCGGCGCTCGGCCCCCACCTCGCGCCGTGACCGCGTTACGGTGAACCGGATCGGTCACGTGGCTGACGTGCGACGCGCGAGGAGGCTTGATGGGTTGGCAGTTCTGGATCGACCGCGGCGGAACGTTCACCGATGTGGTCGCCCGCAGCCCGGACGGCGCGTTGCACACCCACAAGTTGCTGTCCGACAACCCCGACCACTACGACGACGCCGCAGTGGCCGCGATCGGCCAGATGCTGCCCGACGGCGAACAGGTCACCGCGGTCAAGATGGGCACCACGATCGCCACCAACGCGTTGCTGGAACGCCGCGGCGAACCCACCGTGCTGGTGATCACCCGGGGATTCGCCGATGCGCTCCGGATCGGCTACCAGGCCCGGCCGCGGATCTTCGACCGGCACATCGTGCTGCCCGAACTGCTGCACACCTACACCATCGAGGCCGATGAACGCCTCGATGCCACCGGGCAGATGCTGCGCCCGCTGGACCAGGCGGCGCTGCGCGAGGACCTGACCCGCGCCCACCGGCAGGGCTACCGGGCGGTGGCGATCGCGTTCCTGCACGCCTACCGGCAGGACATCCACGAGCACCAGGCCGCCGACATCGCCCGCGACGTCGGGTTCGAGCAGGTCTCGATCTCCTCGGAGGTCAGCCCGCTGATGAAACTGGTCTCCCGGGCCGACACCACCGTGGTCGATGCCTACCTGTCCCCGCTGATCGACCGCTACATCGCCGCCGTCCAGGATCAGGTGCCGGGCACTGACCTGGCGTTCATGCAGTCCAACGGCGGCCTGGCCCCCGCCGAGGCGTTCCGCGGTAAGGACGCCATTCTGTCCGGGCCCGCCGGCGGGATCGTCGGGATGGCGCGCACCTCTCAGGCTGCCGGGTTCGGGAAGGTCATCGGGTTCGACATGGGCGGCACCTCCACCGACGTCTCCCACTTCGCTGGGACCTACGAGCGCCAGTTCGAGACCGAGGTGGCCGGGGTGCGGATGCGCGCACCGATGATGTCGATCCACACCGTCGCCGCCGGCGGCGGTTCGATCCTGCACTTCGACGGCTCCCGGTACCGGGTGGGCCCGGACTCCGCCGGCGCACGGCCCGGGCCGGCCAGTTACCGGGCTGGCGGACCACTGACCCTGACCGATGCCAACGTGATGCTCGGGCGCATCCACGCCGACTTCTTCCCGCACGTGTTCGGCGACGGCAACCAACCGCTGGACACCGACATCGTCGCCACCAAGTTCACCGAACTGGCCGGGGAGATCGACGACGGCCGTTCACCGGAGCAGGTCGCGGCCGGGTTCCGCCAGATCGCCGTGGCGAACATGGCCAACGCGATCAAGAAGATCTCCATCGAACGCGGCTACGACACCACCGATTACACCTTGGCCACGTTCGGCGGGGCCGGTGGGCAGCACGCCTGCGCGGTGGCCGAGGAACTCGGGATCAGCCGCGTGCTCATCCATCCTCTGGCCGGGGTGCTGTCCGCCTACGGCATGGGCCTGGCCGACCTGACCGCGATGCGCGAACGCAGCATCGAACAACCCCTGACCGAGGGCGTCGAGGACACCCTGGACCGAGTCGCCGAAGAACTGGCCGAGGAAGCCGCCGACACCCTCGGAGCCCGGCCGGACCACGTGGAGAGACGCGCCCACCTGCGCTACGCCGGCACCGACACCGCCTTGCAGGTACCGCTACGCCGGACCGAAGAGATGCTGGATGACTTTGAGACCGCCTACCGCCAGCGCTTCTCCTTCCTGATGCCGGACAAGCAGATCATCGTCGAGGCAGTGTCGGTGGAGGCACAGGTCTCCTCCGGCATCGAGTTGCCCGACGACGAGCCGCACGACGACGAAACCGCGACCGCTGACGAGCACGCGCCCCACAGCCTCGAGCCCGTGGCCGAGGTACCGATGTTCACCGGCGACTCCTGGCAGCAGGTCGGGCTGTACCAGCGTGCGGATCTGCCCGCGGGTCAGGTCATCACCGGGCCAGCCATCATTGCCGAGGACACCTCCACCACCGTGGTGGAGGCCGGTTGGTCGGCCCGGCGCACGTCGTCGGGCAACCTCCTGCTACGGGCCGAACGCCGCGCCGATGACATCCTGCTCAGCACGGCACGGGACCCGGTCCGCCTGGAGATCTTCAACAACCTGTTCATGTCCATCGCCGAGCAGATGGGAGTGCGCCTGCGCGGCACCGCCCAGTCGGTCAACATCAAGGAACGGCTGGACTTCTCCTGTGCCATCTTCGACGCCGAGGGGAACCTGATCGCCAACGCACCGCACATCCCGGTGCACCTGGGCTCGATGGGCCAGAGCATCAGGATGGTGATGCGCCGTAACGCCGGCACCATCCGCCCGGGGCAGGTGTTCGCCTTGAACGACCCCTACAACGGCGGCACCCACCTGCCCGACGTCACCGTGGTGACTCCGGTGTTCATCGGCGATGACGTGCAGTTCTTCGTCGCCTCCCGGGGCCATCACGCCGAGATCGGCGGCATCACACCAGGGTCGATGCCCGCGTTCTCCCGGCACCTAGACGAGGAGGGCGTGGTGCTGGACAACTGGCTGCTGGTGGACGACGGGCACCTGCGCGAGGCCGAGACGATCGACCTGCTCACCTCCGGGCCCCACCCGAGCCGTGATCCACAGAGCAACCTGGCCGATCTGCGGGCCCAGATCGCGGCGAACGAGCGGGGCGTGCAGGAGTTACGAGCGATGGTGGAGGCCTTCGGCCTCGAGGTGGTGCAGGCCTATATGGGGCACGTGCGCGACAACGCGGCCGAGGCGGTGCGCCGGGTGATCGACGCCCTGGACCCGGGCACGTACTCCTACGAGATGGACAACGGCGCGGTGATCGCCGTGAAGATCCGTCCCGACCCGGCCTCGCGCACCGCCACGATCGACTTCACCGGCACCAGCGA
>CALKWS010000147.1 GCA_938004115.1 uncultured Ruaniaceae bacterium | reverse complement strand
GTGGTTACTGCCGCCGGTTCGAGGTAGTTACTGCCCGGCCATCCCCGGGAACCACAGACCGATCTCCCGTGCGGCCGACTCGGGCGAGTCGGACCCGTGCACCAGGTTCTGCTGTACCGGCAGGCCCCAGTCCCGGGCGAGGTCGCCGCGGATGGAGCCCGGCGCCGCAGTGGATGGGTCGGTGGCCCCGCACAGCGCACGGAACCCCTCGATCACCCGGTGCCCCTCCACGACCGCGGCCAGCAGGGGGCCGGAACTCATGAAGTCCACCAGCGGCTGATAGAACGGCTTGCCCTCGTGCTCGGCGTAGTGCTGGGCGAGCAATGCGGGGTCGGCGGTGCGCAACTCGGCGGCGACCAGGGTGTACCCCTTGGCCTCCACCCGCCGCAGGATCTCGCCGACCAACCCCCGCCGGACGCCGTCGGGCTTGATGATGACCAGGGTGCGCTCGATGTTCGGGCTCATGGAGGTCAGCCTACTGCCGCGCTCGGGCGTGCATGACCGCCCGGAGGGGAGCCTCCTCAGGCGGTTCCCGGGGTATCCGCCCGGCTCGGCAGATCCCCCCGGCCGGCGGCGGCATCCCGTCCGGCGTGCGCCCGCTCGGCGCGCTCGACGTCGATGCGCCGTCCCAACCGCAGTGCCACGATCCAGATGACCGCGAAGATCCCGCCGACGAAGAACATCATCGGGATCACCAGCCCGGAGGCGATGAGCGCCACCTGCATCACCGAACCGAGCACCAGGCCGGCGCGGTACCGCACCAGGCCGGCCAGCAGCAGGAACACCACCGCGGCGATCCCGCCCACGGTCCATACCACCGCCGGTTCGGCGAGGTCCAGCCCGAAGGCCACCAGGGAGGCGAACAGCACCACGAACGCCTCCAGGGCCAGCACGGTGGTGCAGAAGACGAGGCGGGCAGAACGCTGCGCCCGGGACTGCTGGCCGGGGTCAGGCCCATCCGGCCCAGAGGTACCGCTCATCCCCCTACCGTACCCAGCCTGCGGCGGGTCATTCCTCGCCGAAGCCCGCTTCGACGTCGGCGCTGATCATCTCCACCACCTGGTCCGCCTGCACTCCGGTGGCCTGGATCTCCAGGTGCGCTCCCCGGCTGAGCCCCAGGCCCATCAGCGCCAGCACGCTCGTGGCATCCACACCATTGACCCGCACCTGCGCATCGAACTCCGAGGCCCGGCGGGCGAGCATCGCCGCCGGACGCGCGTGCAGCCCGTGCCGGTTGCGCAGTTCAACCGTGCGCCGCACCTGCCGTCCGGTGGTGTCCGGGGCGGCATCGGCGTCGGTCGGGTGATCCCGGTGGCGGTCCACCGGGCCGGAGAAGGTGTCGATCGCCGTCTCGGCGGCCGAGCGCACCTGGTTCCCGTCACCGCCGCCCTGTGCGGCGACCGCGGCCGCCACCGCGCCCTCGACGAACGGGGCGTCGGCGACGAGCACGCGATCGTCGTCGAGCATGTCGGCCACCGTCTGCGCGGTGAGGGTCGCCGAGCCCAGGTCGGTGAGCAGCACCACGTAGCGGGCGCCGCCGGCGAGGGCGTCCTGGACCTGTTGCTCCACCAGGCCGTAACTGGTGCCCAGGCCGGCATTCCCGGCGTCCGCTGCCTCGGGGGCCGGTTCCTCCGGGTCCCGGCCGCCGGCCGTCCGGATCGATACGTCGGGTGCCATCTGTGCGGCGACCTCGGCGCACCCCCGGGCCAGCAGGTCTGAGTGGCTGACCAGCACCAACGCGGTCGGTCTCACGGCTGCTCCTGTTCGGCGGCGGTCACCGCGGCCTGTAACAACAACGCACTGGACTGGGCGCCGGGGTCGCGGTGCCCTCGGGCGCGCTCCCCCAGGTAGCTGGCCCGGCCCTTGCGCGCTACCCACGGTTCGGTGGCACGGGCACCGTCCGCGGCCGCCTGCGCGGCGGCGCGCAGCACCCCGTGCACGTCGCCGTCCGTGGCTGCCGCCCGGGCCGCCTGCGCCGCGGGCGCCCAGGCATCGACCATCGTCTTGTCCCCGGTGCTGGCCCTGCCGCGGGTGGTCAGCCCCTCCACCGCGGCCTGCAGGACGCGGGCGACGCCCTGCGCATCGAGGTCCTCATCACCGGCCGCCCGGGCCGCGCGCAGGAACGCGGTCCCGTACAGCGGACCGGCCGCTCCGCCGACGGTGGACATCAGCGTCGACGCGGTCAGGCGCAACACCTCCCCGGGACTGTCCGCGGGGAACCCGTCCAGCCGGGCGGCCACGGCACTGAATCCGCGATCCAGGTTCTCCCCGTGGTCGCCATCGCCGATCGCCCGGTCCAGTTCGATCAGCGCCGCCCGCTGCTCGGCGATCACCCGGGCACATTCCCGGATCCAGGCGCGCGCCCACTCGGCTCCCAGTTCGCCCATCAGGCCCCCCATCGCAGTGCCGGGGTGATCACCGGAGCGTCGAACAACGCGGTGAGTTCCGGGTCGAGCCGTAGCACGCTCACCGAGGCGCCCTGCATGTCCAACGCAGTGACGTAGTTACCCACCAGCGACCGGTGGACCTCCAGCCCGGCGTCCTGCAGCCGGCTCCGGGCACGGCCGTAGACGATCGACAACTCGCTCAGCGGAGTCGCGCCCATCCCGTTGACCAGCAGCAGCACCTGCTCACCGGCGGGAGCCCGTAGGTCCTCCAGCACGGCGTCGACGAGCAGGTCGGTGATGTCGTCGGCCGCCCCCATCGGCCGGCGCTCCCGGCCCGGTTCACCGTGGATGCCGATGCCGATCTCGATCTCATCCTCCTCGAGGTCGAACGAGGGTCGCCCGGTGTGCGGCACCGTGCAGGCCCGCAGCGCCACCCCCATGGAACGCACGTTGTCGTTCACGCGGCGGGCGATCCGGGTGACCGCGTCGAGGTCATCTCCCCGTTCGGCCGCCGCACCGGCGATCTTCTCCACCAGCACCGTGCCCGCGACCCCCCGCCGGCCGGCGGTGTAGGTGGAGTCCTGCACCGCGACGTCGTCATCGACCACGACCGTGTTCACGGTGATGCCGTCCAGGTCGGCCAATTCAGCGGCGGTCTCGAAGTTCAGCACGTCGCCGGTGTAGTTCTTCACGACGTAGAGCACCCCGGCCCCGCCGTCGGCGGCGTGCGTGGCCGCGAGGATCGGATCGGGCGTTGGCGAGGTGAAGACCTGCCCGGGCACGGCGGCATCCAACATCCCGGCCCCCACGAACCCGCCGTGCAACGGCTCGTGCCCGGATCCTCCCCCGCTGATCAGCGCCACCTTCCCGGGTACGGCTCCGCCGGCCCGGGCGATGAACAACGCCCGCGGGTCGTCGCTGCTCCGCACCAGCGCGGGATGTGCCTGCACGAAGCCCCTCACCGACTGAGCAACGAGGTCCCTGGGATCGTTGATCAGTTTCTTCATGGCTACTCCTTCGATCGGCCGCGCCTTCCTGGGCACGGCACCGGGTGGCTACCGCGCCGGACCGGGACCCTCGGGGTCCTGCACCAATCTTGTCACCTCGTGCCCGTGCCGGGGGCCTACGGCCGCCCCTGCACCGGTGCCGGCCCCACGGTGCACGGCCGCGGGATCGCGCGGCGGATATCGTGGCGGCACCCGCACGGATTGGTACCCACTGATGACGACGCACGACCCACCCGTCCTGGACCTGCGCAGCCGGCCGCCCGCCGAGCACGCTGCGGCGGTCTGGGAGATGTTCGCTGCTCTGACCGTGGCCGAGGCGATGCTGGTGCGCAGCGAGGGCGACCTGACCGCGGTGCGCCAGATGCTCGAGGTCGACTACCCGGGGGGATTCACATGGGAACAGCCGCCCTCCCGCCCCGGGCACGTCCAGATCACCAAGCAGACCACCACGGCGCTGCCCCACGTGGTGGCCGACACCAGCGAGCACCTGGGCGGTGACCGGGGCGGAGCGGTGTGGAACCTTCGCATGCAGCCGCGCGACCTGGATGCCAATATCGTCACGCTGCCGGCGGGTGACGGCATCGGCGCCCACACCGGTCCGGACCTGGACGTGCTGGTCCACGTGCTCGCCGGAACCGGGCACCTGCACACCGAGACCGATCCGGTGGAGTTGCGGGCCGGTCTGGTGCTCTGGCTACCTCGCCGGTCCCGCCGGGCGTTCACGGCGGGCCAGGACGGGCTCACCTACCTGACCGTGCACCGCCGTCGGCCCCCCTCCGGGCTGTGGCCCGCCCAGGCTTGACGCATGCCCTGGGCGCCGCGGGCGATGCCGGAGGCACTCAGGGTTCGCCGATCGCCACATCCGCCTCCCGACGATCGTCCGGCGCCCCGGACACCTGCCCGGAGTCCCAGTCGACCTGCAGTGCCTGGACCGAGCCGAAGTAGGCCCATTCGGGCGGGATCACCTCATACGGCACCGACAGGTCGGCCGCCACCTCACCGGCAGGCTCGGACTCCACAGCGATCTGCCCGTCCTCGTAGGCGAACCTGGGTGCGGCGACCGCCTCTTCCAGGCCCTGCCCGTGCAGCCCCCACCGGCTGATCACCTGGGCCATCACCTGCGGTATCCGATCCGCCCCGGGCGTGCCGATCCCGAGCACGGGCCGGTCCTGCTGGTCGGTGACCACCGCGGGCAGCGACCAGCTCACCGATCGCCGCCCCGCCTGCGGTTCGTTGGCCCCCGTGGTCCCGATCGCCTCGAACCGGGTGAGTTGGTTGTTCAGGAAGTAGCCGTCGACGTACTGCTGCGACCCCCAGAAACTCGTGATCGTATTGGTCATCGAGATCATCAGTCCGTCGGTGTCCACCGCGGTCAGGTGGGTGGTGTTCCCGGCACCGGCGGGCCCGGGCTCGCTGGTGCTGACCGGCCCGGAGGTGGTGGCGCCGGTTCTCGCCAGGGCGGCGTTGGCGTCCGGATCGGTGAGTTCGGCCACCGGCACGTCCACGAACCGGGGGTCCCCGAGTTCGGTGACGGTGGTGTCATACCCCACCGCCCAGCCCTCGCCGAGCAGTTCCATGTACTCCGCCGAGCCGGGCTCGGCCTGCGCCAGACCGCCGGCCTCGGCCACCTGCAACATCTGGATCAGCGCCACCCCGGGCAGCGCGGGCGGTGCGGCCAGGATCTGGTACTCACCGACCTCGCCCCGGACGGGTTCGGCGGTGAGCACCTCATACCCGGCCAGGGAGTCCCGGTCCAGGCCCTGGACCGCGGCCACGCCCTGCGCCAGCGGCCCGCCGTAGTACGCGTCCGGGCCGTCCTGCGCCAGTGTCGTCATGGTGGCGGCCAGGTCCTCCTGCACGAGCACCTCCCCCGCATCCAGCGGTGTGCCGGAGGAGGTGAAGTGGTCCAGTCCGCCGACGGCCTCGGGGCCGTAGTCGGAGTCCATCCGCAGCGCGAGGAACGGGCTGACCTCGAAACCGTCCGAGGCCAAGTCGATCGCCGGCTGCAGCACCTGGGACCAGTCCAGCCGCCCGTGCTCGGCGTGTATCTGCGCCATTCCGGCCACGAAGCCGGGCACCCCCGCCCCGCCGGGCGGGATCGACCCGCTGGCCGGTACCTCCTCGCGATAGTCGTACGCGATGGCTTGCTCATCGCCGGGGACCACGATGGCCGCTCCCCCGCCCCCGATCCCGGAGGCGAAGGGCTCCACCACGGCGACGGCGAACGCCGAGGCGACGATGGCGTCGGCCGCGCTGCCACCCTCGGCGAGGATCTGCGCGCCGGCTTCCACCGCGAGCGGGTGCCCCGCGCTGATCCCGTATTCGGCCAGCGCCTCGTCCTCGTCCTCGGTCTGCGTCGGACTGGGAGTGGGGCTCGGTTCCGGAGCCGGCTGACTGGTCGCGGGGGGTGCGGGCGGCTCGGCGGGCTGTTCGGGCTCGGTGGTGCCGCATGCGGTGAGCGCCAGTGCGGCACCGGTGCACACGGCTAAGGTGACGTGTCGTGGCATGGGCGTCCTTCTCGTAGACCGCCAGCCACGGTACCTGCGGGTGTGCGGGTTCGCGCGGTGGGTGAAAGGGGCGGTGAACATGCCACGAACCCCGCCGCGTCCTACATTGAGGCGGTGACCACCGGGACCGGATCGGAGCGGCAGGATGGCGCACCAGTGAGTTCGGCGCGGGCCGCTTCCTCCCCTGCCGCAGGAGGCTCCGCAGGGCGGATCATCGGACTGGACGCCGCCCGGGCCGCGGCGATTCTCGGCATGCTCGCGGTCAACGTGGGTCCGTTGGCCGACGACGCACTTGCCGGCAAGGTGATGCGCATCCCGCACGGCCGGGCGTCGTTGTTGTTCGTGCTGCTGGCCGGGATCGGGTACTCCCTGCTCACCCGCCACGCCCGCGCCGGCGGGCCCCTGCCCTGGCGGCAGGTGGTGTGGCGGGCGGTGTTCCTCGGATTGATCGGGTTGAGCACCCAGTTGCTGGGGCACGGTGTGGACGTGATCCTGACCGTGTACGCAGCGCTGTTCCTCCTCGCCCTGATCCTGGCCCGGGCGCCCACGTGGTCCCTGTTGGCCCTCGTGGCCGTCACCGCACTGCTGGGTCCGGTGGTCTGGTTGGCCCTCCAGCACGCCACCGGGCAGGTGTTCGACCGGGAGGCGCCCACGCTGCTGGACCCGCCGGTGCAGATCCTCGCGGCCACGTTCCTCACCGGGCCCTACCCGGTGCTGACCTGGCTGGCGCCGTTCGTGTTCGGGATGTGGCTGGGGCGCCTAGCACTGGATGATCGTCGGCTTCAGCTCCGGCTGGCGGGGTGGGGGCTGGTGGTCGCCCTGGTCGCCGAAGCGGTGGCCCGGTTCGCCGAGGTGGTGGTGGGGCCCACCGGTGAGGACCCGGGCACGGACTGGCTGCTGTCCTCCGTGGCGCACTCCCAGATGCCGTTATGGCTGATCGGCGGCACCGCGGCAGCAGTGGCGGTCCTCGGCGGGATGCTCCTCGCCCTGCCCCACCTGGGCCGGCTGGGGTGGCCGCTGGTGGCCACGGGTCAACTCGCCCTGACCGTCTACGTGGTGCACCTGTTCGCGGTTGCCTGGCTGGTGCGCCCGGGACCGCAGACGGCGGCAGGCGGCCTGGTCATCAGCATGGTGATGGCGGTGGTGTTCATCGCGGCGTGCACGATCTGGTTGCGGTTCTGGTCCCGCGGGCCGCTGGAGGCGCTGTTGCGACTGCCCTCGCGGCGCGCGACCTGAGTGGCGAGGCCCTCGCGGCGCCCCTGAACGCGGCGCCGGGGCGCGCTCGTCCCTATTCGCGCCGCAGCACCGCCCGGGCATCGGCGGCCAGGATGACCGAGCCGGTGACCAGCACCCCGGTCCCGGAGGCGATCTGGTCCACCTGGCCCTGTTCGGTGAGGTCCACGGCCACGGCGATCGCCTCCCCCACGAACGGGACCACGTGCACCTGGTCCGGATCGAAGATGTCCCGGGCCACCTCCGCCAGTTCCTCGGCGTCCATCGACCGCATCGAACTGGACTGGGTGATGACCACCTCATCGAGCACGGGCTCCAGTGCCGCGAGGATGCCGTCCACGTCCTTGTCCGCCATGATCGCCACCACGCCCACCAGCCGGGTGAAGGCGAAGGCCTCCTCCAGCGCGCTCACCAGCGCCTCGGCGCCCGCGGGGTTGTGCGCCGCGTCCAGCAGCACCGCCGGGCTGGAGCGGGCCAGTTCCAGCCGGCCCGGGGAGTCCACGCCCCCGAAGCCGGCCTCGACCACCGCTGCGTCCAGCGCACCGCCGCCGAAGAAGGCTTCGACCGCGGCCAGTGCCAGCAGCGCGTTCTGGGCCTGGTGCGCTCCGTGCAGCGGGAGGAAGATCTCGGTGTACAACCCGCCCGGGGTGCTCAGGTCGAGCAGTTGTCCGCCGACCGCCACCGCCCGGTTGGCGACGGCCAGGTCATATCCCTCGGCGAGCACCCGGGCGCGCTGCTGCACCGCGGTGCGGGCGAGGACCGCGGCGACCTCTTCGTCCTGGTCGGCGCTGATCACCACCGCGCCCTGGGGCAGGTCCTTGATGATGCCGGCCTTGACGGCGGCGATCTCGGTCAGTTCGCTGCCCAGCCAGCGCTGGTGGTCGCGGGAGATCGGGGTGAACACCGCGACCTCGGCGTCCACCACGTTGGTGGAGTCCCATCGGCCACCCAGGCCCACCTCGATCACCGCCACGTCCACGGGTGCGTCGGCGAAGGCGGCGTAGGCCATCGCGGTGAGCACCTCGAAGAAGCTCAGCCGGGACTCGCCCCGCTCGGCCAGCCGGGCATCGACCATCTGCACGTAGGGTTCGACGTCCTGCCACAGGGAGACGAACGCCTCCACCGAGATCGGTTCGCCGTCGATCACGATGCGTTCGCGCACGGTGTGCAGGTGCGGGGAGGTGAACCGTCCCACCCGGAGCCCGGTCTCCCGCAGCAACCGGTCGATCATCCGCGCGGTGGAGGTCTTGCCGTTGGTCCCGGTGATGTGGATGGCCCGGGCCGCGTCCTGCGGGCGGCCGAGCAGGTCGGTGAGCATCTCCACCCGCTCGATGGTGGGATCGATGTCATGTTCCGGGGCGCGTTGCAGGATGGAGTGGTAGATCTCCTCCGCCCGGGCGGACAGCTCCGGATCTACCGGCGGCTCCTCACCGCCGTGCTCCGGGCGCGCGTTCCCGGGACCGCCGGCGCTCACCGGTGCCCGGCCTTCCGCAGTTCCACGCCCAACTCACCGTCGTCGGCGGTGGTCACCTCCAGCGCGGTGGCCAGCGTCTCGGCGGCGATGAAGTCGGCATGCCCGCGCACCGCGTGCTCCCATTGCGCCGGGGCGGCCAGGGTGAGTTCGATCCGGTCCGCCACGTGCAACCCGGCGTGCTTCCGGGCGTCCTGGACCTGACGGATCACGTCCCGGGCGTACCCCTCGGCCCGGAGCTCGTCATCCAGCACCAGGTCCAGCACCACGAAACCGTCATCGTCCAGCACCGCCACCGCGTGCTCGGCGTCGGTGTCGGTGGCCACCTGGGTGGTCACCTCGTACTCGCCGTCGTGCAGTTCGATGCCTCCGGCGACCACTGTGCCGTTGCGCTCCTGCCACTGTCCGGCGCGGGCCGCCTTGATCGCCGTCTGCACGTCCCTGCCCAGCCGCGGACCGGCCGCCCGGGCATTGACCACCAGGCGGGTGGTCACCCCGAACCTGGCCGCCGCCTCCGCACCGGCCGGCATCAGGTGCACCTCCTTGACGTTGAGCTCCTCGGCGATCAGACCGGTGAACGGCCGGATCGCCTGCGGATCGGCGACGGCGACGTGCACCTGCCGCAGCGGCTGGCGCACCCGCAACTGGTGGGCCTTGCGCAGTCCGTGGGTGGCCGAGACCACCGCCCGGGTCTGGTCCATCGCCGCGACCAGCGCGGGGTCGGCCACCAACCCGTCCTCCACCTGCGGGCCGTCGTCGGTGGCACGAACCGGCCAATCGGTCAGGTGTACCGAACGCCCGCCGGTCAGCCCGCGCCAGATCTCCTCGGTCAGCAGCGGCGCGAACGGGGCCATCACCCGGCACAGCACCTCCAGCGCGGTCCACAACGTGTCGTAGGCGTCGCGGTCCTCCTCCCAGAACCGGTCCCGCTGGGTGCGCACGTACCAGTTCGTGAGCAGGTCGAGGTGGTCGCGGATGAGTTCGGCGCCCCCGGCGATGTCGTAGTCGTCCATCGCCTCGGTGACCGCGAGCGCCAGGTTGCGGGTGCGGGCCAGCAGGTACCGGTCCATCTCCGGCAGCCGGGCGACCCGCTCACTGGTGACGCGCCCGGCCAGGTACCCCTCGCCGTCGCGCGTGGTGTTGGCGTACAGGCTGAAGAAGTACCAGGTGTTCCACAGCGGCAGCAGGATGGTCCGGACGGCGTCCCGGATGCCCTCCTCGGTGACCACCAGGTTCCCGCCGCGCAGGATCGGGGACGCCATGAGGAACCAGCGCATCGCGTCCGAGCCGTCGCGGGTGAACACCTCGCGCACGTCGGGGTAGTTGCGCAGCGACTTGGACATCTTCTGCCCGTCGTTGCCCAGCACGATGCCGTGGCTGACGCAGGTGGAGAACGCCGGCCGGTCGAACAGCGCGGTGGCCAGCACGTGCAGGGTGTAGAACCACCCGCGGGTCTGGCCGATGTACTCCACGATGAAGTCGGCCGGGAAGTGGCCGGAGAACCATTCGGCGTTCTCGAACGGGTAGTGCACCTGGGCGAAACTCATCGACCCGGAGTCGAACCACACGTCGAGCACGTCCTCCACCCGGCGCATCGTGGACTTGCCGGTGGGGTCATCGGGGTTGGGGCGGGTGAGTTCGTCCACGAACGGGCGGTGCAGGTCCACCTCGCCGTGGCTGTTGCGGGGCAGGCGGCCGAAGTCCCGCTCCAGTTCGGCGAAGGAGCCGTAGACGTCGATCCGCGGGTACTCGGGGTTGTCGCTGCGCCACACCGGGATCGGGCTGCCCCAGAACCGGTTGCGGGAGATCGACCAGTCCCGGGCGTTGGAGAGCCACTTGCCGAACTGGCCGTGCTTGACGTGCTCCGGCACCCAGGTGATCTGCTCGTTGAGCTCGACCATCCGGTCCTTGAACTTCGTCACCTCCACGAACCAGGAGGAGACGCCCATGTAGATCAGCGGCTGGCGGCACCGCCAGCAGTGCGGGTAGGAGTGGTCGTAGGTCTCCCGGCGCAGCAGCACGGTGCCCTCGGTGGTGGCGCCGGCGTCGCCGTGGCCGGTGGTGCGGGCCTTGAGGTGCTCCAGGATCGGGGCGTTGGCGTCGAACACCAGCATGCCGGCGTACTCGTGCACCGGGGCGGTGAAGGTGCCGTCGGGGCCCACCGGGCGCACCGGCTCGATGCCCTCCCGGTCGGTGGTGCGCTTGTCCTCCTCACCGAAGGCGCCGGCGTTGTGCACCAGGCCGGTGCCGTCGGTGGTGGTGACGTAGTCGTCGGCGACGATGCGGTGGGCGCCCTCCTGGCCGCGGAAGTAGTTGAACGGCGGGGTGTAGGCCCGGCCCACCAGGTCCGCCCCCTTGAGGCGCTGCACGATCCGGGAGCGGGCCACGTCCACGTCCCCGCCGCCCAGTTCGCGGGCGTAGGCCTGCAGCCGTTCCTCGGCCAGAATGTACCGCTCGGTGCGGGACTCATCGGCCGGGTGGGGCGCTTCGACCACCACGTAGTCGATGTCGTGCCCGACGACGACGAGCAGGTTGGAGGGCATCGTCCAGGGCGTGGTGGTCCACACCAGCGCCAGTTCCCCGGTCTCCAGCCGGTACCCCACGGTCACCGAGGGGTCCTGGCGCATCTGGTAGACGTCCTCGTCCATGCGCAACTCGTGGTTGGACAGCGGGGTCTCATCGTTCCAGCAGTACGGCAGCACCCGGAAGCCCTCGTAGACCAGGCCCTTGTCCCACAACTGCTTGAACGCCCAGAGCACCGACTCCATGTACTCGGGGTTCAGGGTGCGGTAGTCGTTGTCGAAGTCCACCCAGCGGGCCTGGCGGGTGACGTAATCGCGCCACTCCTGGGTGTACTTGAGCACCGAGGCGCGGGCGGCGTCGTTGAACGCCTCGATGCCCATGTCCACGATCTCGTCCTTGGTCTTGATGCCGAGCTGGGCCATCGCCTCCAACTCGGCCGGCAGGCCGTGGGTGTCCCAGCCGAAGCGGCGTTCCACCCGGCGCCCGCGCATGGTCTGGTACCGGGGCACCACGTCCTTGACGTACCCGGTGAGCAGGTGGCCGTAGTGGGGCAGGCCGTTGGCGAACGGGGGGCCGTCGTAGAAGACGTACTCGTTCTGCCCCTGCGGGCCGGGGTCGCGCTGCTGCACCGAGGCCCGGAAGGTGTCGTCCTGCTGCCAGTAGGCCAGCACCTTCTCCTCCAGGGCGGGAAGGTCCGGGGACGCGGGCACGCCGCTGCCGTCGGTGTGCCTGGGGTAGTGGTTCGCCTGCTGCTCGTTAGCCTGCTGGGCCATCGGGGTCCTTCTCCTCGTCGCCTTCGTCCGAGGACGAAGCCCCGTGACCGGGTGCTCCGCGGTACCACCTCGATTGCCGCCGACGCCGTCTGCGACCACTCGTTGTGCGGGCTGTGACGGGCCCTCCCGTCCGGGTCTAGTGAGGTCGGCGCACGCGCGCCGGCCCGTTCTTCCGGAGGCTCACCGGTGATAGCCGGGTCATCGCCGACCTCAGATTCTACCGTGCCGGGCCGGGGGGTGCACAGAGCGATTCGGCCGGGCGGCGCCGGCCGTGCCGGGCAGGGTGAGCAACCACACGCCGGTCAACGCCAGGAGCGCCAGCACCAGCAAGAATCCGGCCGCCGGAAGGCCGCCCCAGTCCAGGTCCCCACCGTGCCGAAGCAGCGCGATCAACTGCAGCAGCACGAACGTGACCGCGGTGGCCCCGACCGCGCCCGCCGTGCGCCGCCGGCCCCGCAGCCTGGTGTAGGCGGCCGCCCAACCCAGGCCCACCAGCCACGCTCCCACGGCCCGGCCGGTCAGGGCGGTCAGATCCCACGGCCACCAGGCGGCCGCCCGTAGCGGGACGGCCAGGAGCGCCGCGCCCAGCGCCAACAGGATCACCGCCAGCGCCTCCAGCAGGTGCCGCACCGGGGCGGGCAGGTCGGTGCGTGAGCGGGCGCCGCCAGGGGTTGCGGTGACGGGCGTGGCGGCCCGCGCCTGCAGCACGCTGATGAGCACCATCGCCACCGGCACCACCACATAGATGGCCAGCCATCCCCACGCGGCCAGGCGGGCGGTCAACGGGTGCGCCGGCCCCAGGTGGAACCGGTCCACGTGCACCAGCATCACCACCAGCGTCAGGGTGGTGAACACGAACACCGGCCAGATGGACAGGCGGGCCCGTTGCCAGGTGATCGACCGGGCACCGCCGATCTCCAGCACCGCACTGGACCAGTAGGCCGCGCCGAGGAACACCGCCGTCATCGGCGGGTCGATGGTCCAGGCGAACCAGGTGGCGGTGTGCCGCGGGAAGAGGAACAACTGCAACCCGGCCAGGAACACCAGGAGTGCCGCCACGTACAACAGCACCCGCATCGATGGGAGCAACCGGGCCTCAGCGCGCCGGGACATGGGCCGGTTCCGCCTGGGTGGGGTGGCGGGCCAGGTAGGCGTGCAGGTGGGCGACCACGGCCGCACCGTCCCCCACCGCGGTGGCCACGCGCTTGATCGACCCGGAGCGCACGTCACCGACCGCGAACACCCCCGGGGTGGAGGTCTCCAGGAACGACGACGACGGGTCGGGCCCGGGTGGATGCGTCACCGCTGCCGGGGGATGCGCCGAGCGCGCCGGCCCGTCCGGGTGCGGTGCGCGGTCCCCGGTGAGGACGAACCCGGCGGCGTCCCGGGCTACCTGCGGCGGCAGCCAGGAGGTGCGGGGGTCGGAGCCGATGAGCACGAACAGGCCGGCCGCCTGGAGTTCCTCCATCCCCCGGGTCCCGGTTCGCTGCTCCACCGGAGCCGGGTCATCACTCCCCGCCTCACTCACCGGGTCATCACTCCCCGCGGCGTCCTTGCCCGCCGCAGGCGCATCAGGCGCCGGGCGCGCGATCGCCGCCTCGTCGTCGTGCCCCACCGCGGTCACGGTCAGCGCCGCCAGGCACCCATCCACCGCACGGGCCCCCACCACCTGACTGCGATACCGGATCGTGACGTTCGGCGTCGCGGTCAGTTGGTCGATGAGGTACTGGGACATGCTGGTGGCCAGGGTCGGGCCGCGCACGAGCAGCACCACCTCGCGGGCGTACCGGGCCAGGTGCAGGGCCGCCTGGCCCGCGGAGTTCCCACCGCCGACCACCACGGCCCGCCGGCCGGTCATCGCTGGGGCCTCGGCGACCGCCGCGCCGTAGAACACTCCCCGGCCGGCGAGGGCCTCCAGTTCGGGTACGGGCAGGCGGCGATAGTCCACACCGGTGGCCACGATCACGCTTCGGGCGCGGATCTGGTTGCCGTCCGACAGCCCCACGGTGTGCACGCTCCCGTCGCTGCTCAGACCGGTGGCCCGGCGCATGAACAGGAACTCGGTGCCGAAGGTCCAGGCCTGGTAGAACGAGCGGTAGGCCAGGTTCGCACCGCTCACCCCGCGGGAGAAGCCGGGATAGTTCCGGATCAGGGAACTGGTGCCGGCCTGGCCGCCGACGGCCTGTTGTTCCAGGACCAGGGTGCTCAGGCCCTCCGAGGAGGCGTACACCGCCGCGGCCAGGCCGGCGGGGCCGGCGCCGACGATGGCCACGTCGAACACCTGGGTGCTCACCGGGGCGCCGGTGAGGCCGAAGGCGTCGGCGATCTGCAGGTCGCTGGGGTTGGTCAGGACCGTGGGCGGGGAGGTGAACTGCAGCACCACGATTGGCAGTGGGGCGTCCGGGGACAGGTCCAGGGCCGCGAGTAACCGCTCGCTGGCCGGGGACTGCGCCGGGTAGAACCCCACCGGGATGTGGTTGCGGCCGAAGGTCTCCCGCAGCACGTGGGTGCGTTGGTCCTGGTGGCTGCCGATCAGCCGGACCGCCTCGAACCCGGTGCCATGGGCCAGGTACCAGTCGTCCAGGGCGTCGGTGATCGCGCCGTGGAACTCCTCGTCGCGGGGATGTTCGGGTCGGATGGCCACGAGGTCCACGTGACCCTGGCCCACCGCCTGGAACACCGTGGGCGCGCTGGCGAAATCGCCCCAGATCACCACCGCCAGGCGTTTGGCTGCCGGGTGGGTGGCGTACGTGCGCCGCAGGAAGTCCAGGCCGTGCCGGTCCGCCGGGCCGTAACAGCCGGCGATCAGCATCACCACCCGGCCATCGCGCGCCAGCGTGTGCAGCGCCGCCTCGGCGCGGTCGTAGTCGTCGCAGACCACCACCTCGTAGTCCGCCCCGTAACGGCGGCGGAACTCCTCGGTCAGGATCGTGCGCGTCACCGCATCGACGGTCGCGACCAGCATGACCGGAACCTGCGGCTCGCCGGTCGGGGCCGGATCCTCCATGGTCACCACCTCCGGGTGGGTACCTGGCTCCGTGGAGAATCACGCTACTCCTGGGGGTGCCCGGCCACAAGCGTCCGGTCGCCAGGCAGCGCGCGCGGGCTGGGTCGCTGTCCCGGACCGGCGATCGCGCACGGTGGTCCCGTACTGCACACGCTTCCGCGGGAGCGCTACCCCGTACTACGTACGCTTCCGCGGGAGCGCTACCCCGTACTACGTACGCTTCCGCGGGAGCGCTACCCCGTACTACGTACGCTTCCGCGGAAGCGCGGGAGCGCGTGGTCACCTCGCGCCGGCAGCCCCCTCAGCGGTAGTACACCGCCAGCGGGTAGGGCTCGGAGTCCAGCACCTTGATGTCGGTGCTGAACACCTCGGACAGGATCGCGGAGGTCATGATCTCCCGGGGGGTGCCCATGTGCACCACCTGGCCCTCGCGCAAGGCGATGATCCGGTCGGCGTAGGCGGCGGCGTAGTTGATGTCGTGGACCACGATGACGATCGTCTTGCCCAACTCGTCCGCGGCACGGCGCAGTTGCTTCATCATCGCAACCGCGTGCTGCATGTCCAGGTTGTTCAGCGGTTCATCCAGCAGCAGGTAATCGGTGTCCTGCGCCAGCACCATCGCCACATAGGCACGCTGGCGCTGCCCGCCGGAGAGTTGGTCCAGGAAGCGGTCGGCCAGGTCGCCCAGGTCCAGGAAGTCCAGCGCCTGATCCACCATCGCGTGATCGTGCTTGGTCAGCCGCCCCCCGGAGTGCGGGAACCGCCCGAACCCCACCAGCTGACGCACCGTCAGCCGGGTGACGAAGTGGTTCTCCTGGCGCAGGATGGACATCGTGCGCGCCAGGGTGCGCGAGTCCGCCCTGCCCACGTCCAGCCCGCCCACGTGCACCGTTCCGCCGTCGGCCTCCAGCAGGCGGCCGATGATGGTCAGCATGGTGGACTTCCCGGCGCCGTTGGGGCCCACCAGCGCGGTAATCCCCCCGGAGGGGATGGTGGCGTCCACCGGACCGAGGACCGTCTTGCCCGAGTACGCCTTGTGCACACCTCGGACTTCGATCACAGCGATCCCTTCCGCAACAGGTAGATGAGGAAGAACAACCCCCCGACCAGTTCGATGATCACTGTGACCAGGCCCGCGGCATAGAACACGTGCCGCAGGATGAAGTACGAGCCCAGCAGCGTGACCACTCCGATCAGGGCCGCCGTCGGCAGGATGTAGGCGTGCTTCTGGGTCCGGGAGATCTGGTAGGAGATGGTCGCCACGATGAACCCGAAGAACGTCATCGGTCCCACCATCGAGGTGGACACCGAGATCAGCACCGCGACGATCACCAGCGTCTTGATCACCTCGGCACGGTGGTTCAGGCCGAGGTTCACCGCGGTGTCCCGTCCCAGACCGATCACGTCGAACTGATGACGCTTGCGCCACACCAGCGTGCCCATCACCACGCACAGCAGCACCGCCCAGGGCAGGTAGGCCTCGTTGGAGTTGCTCATGTTCCCGAACAGCCGGGCGGTGAGCACATCGAACTCACTGGGGGTGAGCAGACGCTGCATGAAGGTGGCCAGCGACCCGAATCCGGCGCCGAGCACCACACCGATCAGCAGCATGATGTGCAGGTTGGCGAACCGGCCGGAGAACAGCCAGCCGTACAGCAACGTGGCGAACCCGATCATGATCGCCGACTGCACCAGCACCTTGGGCAACCCGTCGGTGGCGGCCAGGGCACCGGCGCCGAACACGAACACCAGCGCCGTCTGGATCACCCGGTACAGCGCGTCGAAGCCCATGATCGAGGGGGTGAGGATCCGGTTACCGGTCGCGGTGTGGAAGATGACGGTGGCCACCGCCTGGCAAAACGCCACCACCACGATCGTGCCCACGGTGGTGGCGCGCATCTGCAGGATCCGCCAGAAGCCGTCCGACCCGACCTCCATCGGGTTGTCGTACACCAGCAGCAGCACCGCGAACACCACCGCGAGCGCACCCAGTACGACCATCCGCCACAGGCCCTTGCGCCGCTGGTCGGGGTCGAACGCGTGCGCCGGGGCGGGTGCAACGGCCTGGCGATCCGGGGCGGTGGTCACCGGCACGTGCGGACTGGCCGGCGGGGCGGGGCTCTTGGACACCAACGTCATCGGCTTACACCCCCGCCCGGCGCTGGCGCAGCAACAGCACGATGAACACGGCCGCCCCGAACAGGCCGAGAATCATCGCCACCGGAACCTCGAACGGGTAGCGCACCACCCGGCCCAGGATGTCGCAGGCGATGATCAGACCCGCGCCGCCGACGCACACCCACGGGATATTGCTGCGCAGATCGTCCCCGCGGGCCATGGACACCAGGTTGGGCACCACCAGCCCGAGGAACGGCAGGAAGCCGACGACGACGGTGGTCACGCCCGTAGCCAAGGCCACCAGAGTGGTACCGACGACCATCATGCGGCGGTAGTTCAACCCCACGTTCGTGGCGATCTCCTCCCCCAGCCCGGCCACGGTGAACCGGTCGGCGGCGATGTAGATCACCACCACGATGATCGCCACGATCCACAGCACCTCGTACCGGCCGCGGACCACCGAGGTGAAACTGCCCATGAACCAGGTACCGAGCATCTGCAGCCGTTCGGTGGACATGGCCACATAGGTGGAGAAGGCTCCCACCACCGCGCTGAGCATGATGCCGATGAGCGGCACGATCAGCGAGGTGCGCAGCACCACCCGCCGCAGGATGGCCATAAACAGCATGGTCCCGGCGAAGGCGAACACGCTGGCCACGATGATCCGGGTGGTCAGGGACGCCAGGGGCAGGGCGATGAAACTGATCAGCAGACCCAGCCCGGCCCACTCGCTGGTGCCCACCGTGGACGGCTCCACGAACTTGTTCTGGGTGAGCATCTGCATGATCAGCCCGCACATCGCCATCGACACGCCGGCCAGCACCAGCGCGACGGTGCGGGGAACCCGGGTGATCCACAGCATCTGCGAGCCGAAGGTCTCCTCGCTCAGGTCGTACACGCCCACCAGCAGCGAGACCACGATCAGCCCCAGCACCACCGCGACCGCCGCCGGCAGCGCGAGCCGTCGCAGCCCTCGCCCGGCGGGGTGCGCGGCGGTGGCGCGAGTGGTGCTGGAGATGGTGGTCATAGTCCTTCGTCGTGCGGCAGTAGTCCTGCGCGCGGATCATTCGGCCGTGCGGAACGCCTCGGCCACGTCGTTGTACAACTCGGTGTAGGCCTGGATCCCTTCGGTGAGGTAGAAGTCCCCGGAGAGGTAGATGATCTGGTCCTGCTGCACGGCGGTGACGTGCTGCAGGGCCTCGGAGTCGGCGATGAGTTCGCGGGCCGAGACGTAGTCGTCCTCGTCGAACAGGGCGTCGCGGTCCAGCACCACCAACCAGTCGGGGTTGGCGTCGGCGATCAGTTCCACGCTGATGTCATCGCCGTGGGAGGTGTCCTGGGCCTCCACGTCCACCCCGGGTACCAGGTCGAGCGTCGGGAACAGGGCACCCACGCTGCGCCCGTCCCCGGGGGCGGCGTACAGGATCTGCCCCCCGGAGGTGAGCAGGCCCACCACGGTGTCCTCACCGTTGTAGGCCGCACGCGCGTCGGCGACCGCCTGGTCGAACTGGGCGATGAGGTCCTCGGCCTCCTCGGTGCGGTCGAAGATCTGCCCGAGCACCTCGGTCTGGCGTTTGAGTTCCTCGGCGTGGTCCTCGCCGTCGCGCACCGTCAGGTCGATGATGTTCGGGTTGAGTTCGCGCAGTTCTTCGTAGTGGGCCCCGAACCGGCCGCCGGCGATGATCAGGTCCGCATCGGCGGCCACGATCTGCTCCAGGTCCGGCTCGCGGTGGGTGCCCACGTCGAGGACGTCGGGGTTCTCGGCGTACTCGGGCCACAACCGGAACAGTTGCTGGGGCGCGGCCACCAGGTCCACGTCCCAGTCCGCCAGGGTCTGGGCGGTCAGGTTGTCCAGCGCCACCACGCGTTCGGGGTTCACCGGTACCTCGTGGGTGCCGTGGTTGTCGGTGATGGTCACCGTCCCGGTGTCGGCGCCGCCCTGATCGGCGCCCGCGGCCTGAGCATCTCCCTCGGTGCCTGCGCAAGCGGCCAGCAGCACGGTGGCGGCGGTGGCCGCACCGATCACGCCGGCCCAGCGGCGGTGGGTCAGGGTCACGTGGTCTCCATATCTCTTCGGGTGGTGTGGCCACGACCCAAGGCTTGGCAGGTCAGAACTATGGCGAGCCTAACCTAACTACCTCGTGGCCGGAGCGCACCGGACGGTTCCCGGGCTGCGGACATCTCCGCCTTCCCGTTACCCCGAGGCTAGCAAGCCAACATAGGTAAGCCTAACCTATGTGACTTGGATCACGCATTTATGTGATCGCTGCGTTGCGTATCTGCGTCAGCGTCAGTGTACCTAGGCCGCGGTGGTGAGCAAGTAGTCCTCGCTCTCGGCATCCCAGCGCAGATCGACGTAGGAAGCCGCGGCCGCCGCGCGGGCGAACTGCAGGAAGTTGCGGTACCCCAGGGTCTTCTCGGAGAAGTCGGGGCGCACCTTCCGCACCCGGTCCTTCAGCCCGGACAGCGGCACGGGCCCACCGGCGTCCTGGACCACCTTGGCCATCAACGCGAAGGAGACCTCCCGCTCCCCCCGTTCGGGTAGGGACACCTCCGGGTCACCCGCCGCGGGGCCGGGTGAGATCTCCACCAGTCCCCGGCCCTCCAGGTGGCGCAGGCACTCCCCGAAGGTGCGGAAGCCATAGTCGGATTCGCTGAAGGTCGGGTCCTTGCGCAGCAGGGTCCGCTTCAGCACCGAGGCGGTCACCGCGCCGCCGGAGGAACTCAGGTCCGCCAGCGTCTGGGCCACCAGCACCGCCAGGGACGGGTCCCCGGGCTGCGGGTCGTCATCCGTGCCGTCGCTGTTCGGTCCCGGGGAGTCCGGGCCGGGGTCCCCGCCCGCGGCCGGCACCGCCGCACCGTCCCGGTCGCCGTCCGCCGTCGTCGTGGCCGGCCCCGCCCCCCGACGTCGCCGCGCCCGGGCACCGGACAGGTCCACTCCTTCCAGGCGGTCGTAGAACAGGAACTCGTCGCAGGAGGAGGGCAGCAACTTCGAGGTGGAGTTGGCCACCCCGATGCCGATCACCTGCTTGTTCATCTCCCGCAACTTGTGCACCAACGGGGAGAAGTCGCTGTCCCCGGTGCAGATCACGAACGTGGAGATGTAATCCCGCTCGAAGGCCATCTCCACCGCGTCGACCACCATCTTGATATCGGCGGCGTTCTTGCGGGAAGCGCCCTGGTGCTGGGGCATCTCGATCAGTTCCACGTGTTCCCGGGTCAGGTCGTGACGGTCCTCGGCGAAGAACGACCAGTCCGCGTACGCCCGTCGCACCACCACGCGCCCGCGGGCGGCCAGCGCATCGGCGATCGGCCGGAACGAGAAAGCATCACCGCCCAGGTCCCGCACCCCGATCGCGAGGTTCTCGTAGTCCAGGAACACGGCGAGCCGTTCATCTGTGGTCATGGGCTCCACACTATTGGTCCCCCGCGGGCGCAACGACCGGTCCGCTCAGGTGGGCGTGCCCTCCCCGGCGGGATCGGCCGCCACCTTGCTGCGTGCGCCGGTGTCCACCAGATCGAACTCATCGGGCCCGGCGCCCGAGCGGCGGCGGGACTCCACCACCCGGTAGAGCACCGGGACCAGGATCAGGGTGAGGATCGTGGAGGTGAACAACCCGCCGATCACCACCAGCGCCAGCGGTCTGGAGATGAACGCGCCGCCGCCGGTGATCCCCAGGGCCATGGGCACCAGGGCGCCCATGGTGGCGAACGCGGTCATCAGGATGGGCCGCAACCGGTGCCGGGCCCCCTCCTGGATCGCCTCGTCCAACCCTGCGCCCTCGCGGCGGTACTGGTTGATCAGGTCGATCAACACGATCGCGTTGGTCACCACCACTCCCACGAGCATCAGCGCCCCGACCAGTCCGGCCACCCCGAGCGGGGTGCCGGTGATCAGCAACAGGCCGATCGACCCGGTGGCCGCGAACGGCACCGAGATCATCAGGATCAGCGGCTGGATCAGCGACCGGAAGGCTCCCACCATCACCAGGTACACGATCGCCACGGACAGCAGTAGCGCGATTCCGAGGTTGGCGAAGGCATCCTCCTGATCGGCCATCACCCCGCCGATGCTGGCGTCGACGCCGTCGGGCAGGTCCAGGCCGGCCAGGGCGTTCTGCAACTCCACCCCCTGGGCGCCGAGGTCGGTGGCCGTGGAGGCCGCCGTGATGGTCGCCGAACGTAGCCCGTCGCTGCGGGTGATGCTGGCCGGCAGGTCCTGCTCCTCGACCTCGGCGATGTCGCCGAGCAGCACCGGCTCCGGTGCGGGCATCTGGTCGGGGTCGATGTCCCCGGGCAGGTCCCCGGGCCCAGGGGTGCCCGGGAGGTCCGCCCCCGGGACCCCTCCGGGCTCGACCCCTTCGGGCGCCTGTCCCTGCGGCCCCTCGGGCACCGGAGCGCCCGGCACGCCTCCCGGCGCCGGCGCGTCCTGCGGCTCCGGGGCGACGGTCGCGACCTGCAGCTCACGGAGTTCCTCCACCGTCAGCGGCACCTCGCCGATCTGCAGCACCACCTCGGTGTGACCGGCATCCGTGACGATCTCACCGGCCGGGATGCCGCGGAGGGCGGAGGCCACCGATTGTCCGACCTGGGCCTCGGTGACGCCCGCCTCGGCTGCTGCCTCCCGGTCCACGGTGACGGTGACGGTGGCCAGGTCCTCGGCGAGGTTGCTGGCGACGTCCGTAGTGTCCGGAACTGCAGCGACGGCGTCCCGCACCTGATCAGCGGCGCTCTCCAGTTCTTCCTGGTCGGTGGCGGTGACCACCACCTCCAGCCCCCCGGCGAGCGCCGCTTCGCCGGAACTGACGGTGATCTCCCCGTACTCGCTGCCCAGGTCCGCCAGCCGGTCGCGCAGCCGCGTCTCCACCGCTACCGCATCCACGTCCAGATCCAGGGCCAGCATAAACATCGCGTCCTGGCCACCGCCGAGGAACGCGGCGATTCCCTCGGCCTGCCCACCGGTCACCTGGTAGGTCTGCACCTCGTCGAACTCGGCCAGGATCTCCTCCACCTGGGCCGCGGCCTCGTCACGGGCCTCCAGGGAGGTGCCGGGCGGCATGGACTGGCTGATGCTCAGGGTGTTCTCCCCGGTGTCGCCGATGAACTCCGTCTCCAGTTGCGGCACCAGGGCGAGGGTGCCGCCGAGCAGACCGGCGGCGACGACGAGGGTCAGCACGGGCCGGGCCAATACCTGGCGCAGCGTGCTCAGGTAACCGCGCTGCAGCCATCCCCGCCGTTCGGCGGCCTGGATCTGCTCCTCCTCCTGCGGGGTGGGCGCACTGCCCTGCGCCACCGGCAGGAACCACCACGCCAGCACGGGCACGATGGTCAGTGCCACCACCAGCGAGACCAGCAGCGCGGCAGCCGCGGTGAAGGCGAACGGGCGGAACAGTTCCCCGACCAGGCCGCCCACCAGACCGATCGGGATGAAGACCGCGGCGGTGGCGATGGTGGCCGCGGTGATCGCGCCGGCCACCTCCCGTACCCCCTGCAGCACCGCCCTGGACTTGCTGCCGCCGTAGGACAGGTGCCGGGCGATGTTCTCGATCACCACGATCGAGTCGTCCACCACCCGCCCGATCGACACGGTCAGCGCCGCCAGGGTGAGCAGGTTCAGCGTGTACCCGACGGCGTGGATGCCCACGATCGTGATCAGCAACGACAACGGGATGGACAGCGCCGTCACCCCGGTGGGCCGCCAGGCGCGCAGGAACAGCAGGATCACGATGACGGCGAAGGCCAGCCCGAGCATGCCCTCCACGGCCAGGTCCTCCACCGACTGCTGGATGAACGGAGCCTGGTCGACGATCACGGAGACCTCGGCGCCCTCGCCGAGCATCCGTTCCAACTCCGGCAACAGGCCGGCCACCTGCTCGGAGATCTCTACCGTGTTGCCCTCCGGGGTGGCGGTCACCGCGATCCCGAAGGAGGGTTGGCCGTTGGTGCGCGAGAACGAGGTGACCTCGTCCTGGTCCTGGGAGACCTCGGCTACCTCCTGGAGGCTGATGGTCCCGCCGGTGGCCGTCGGTACCGGCAGGGCGGCAATGTCCTCGGCGCTGGTGAGGTCCTGGCCCACCTGTACGCTCAGTGACCGGCCATCGGCCGCCAGCGTGCCTGCCGGGATCACCACGCCGTTCTGTTCCAGGGTGGCCACGATCAGTTCCGGCGAGACGCCTTCGGCGGCCAGGTCCTGCGGGTCCACTCGGATCGTGACCCGCTCATCGACCGTGCCGGACAGACTGACGTCCCGCACGCCGTCGAGCCCTTCCAGTTCGGGCACCACCTGGTCCCGCAACCTCTGCACGGTCTCCTCCGGGTCCCCCTCGGCCGAGGCGGCCAGCTGCACCACCGGGAGGTCATCGAAACTGCCGACGATCACCTGCGGGTCGGCCGCATCGGGAAGGTCGACCCGGGAGAGCGCCGACTGCATCTCCTGCTGGGCGGATAGGGCGTCGGTGCCGTACGTCAACTCCAGCATCACGTTGGAGACGTTCTGGTTCGAGGTGGCGGTGGTGCGTTCCAGCCCCTCGACCGCTCCGGCCGCCTGCGTGATCGGCACGGTGACCTGCTCGTCGACCACCTCCGGGGAGGCACCCGGGTAGGTGGTGATCACCACCACCACGGGCAGGTCGAAGTCCGGGATCAGTTCCTGCTTCAGGGTGGCGGCCGACCACACACCGCCGACGACGGCGATCACCGCGGCCAGTGCCACCAGGGCGCGGTTGCGGAGGCTGAAGCGGGCGAACGCGATCACAGGCGGACCTTTCGATGCGGGCACGAGCAGGGATGGCCGACGACGCGGCGCACCAAGGTGAAGGGTACCTACCCGGCCGGTGGGGCATCGCCCGCCGCCCGTCGACCCGGGCCACCTCACGTCGCGGTGCACCCCGATGCAACGGCGCGCGGTGCCCCCGGGCAACGGCGCGCGGTGCCCCCGGGCTAGGGCTCGCGGTGCACCACGGTGTTGGAGGCCTGAGCGACCGGCCGCATCGTCAGGGAGTCGATGTTGACGTGCCGGGGCAGACCGACCGTCCAGGCGATCGCCTCGGCCACATCCTCGGCAAGCAACGGCTGGGCCACCCCCGCGTAGACCTGCTCGGCGGCCTCGGCGTCACCCAGTCGGCGCAGGGCAAACTCCTCGGTCCTGACCATCCCGGGGGCGATCTCGATCACCCGGATCGGTTCGCCGACCAGTTCCAGGCGCAGCGTGTTGGCGATGATGCGCTGGGCGTGCTTGGCCGCCACGTATCCCCCGCCCCCGGGGTAGGTGTCATGGGCGGCGGTGGAGGTGAGCACCACGACGTCCCCGCCGCCGTCCTGACGCAGGGCGGGCAACAGCGCCTGAGTGGTGCGCAGCGTGGTGAGCACGTTGATCTGGTACATCTCCTCCCACTGGGCTACCTGGCCGTGCTCGATCGCATCGGCCCCGCGGGCACCGCCGGCGTTGTTGATCAGCACGTCCAACCCGCCACGACCGGCGACACGCTCGGCCAGGTGCGCCACGCCGTCGTCGGTGGACAGATCGGCCACCACCGCGGTGGCGCCGGTGGCGGCCGCGACCTGTTCCAGACGCTCGGCCCGGCGCGCCACGGCGATCACATGGGCGCCCTGGTCGGTGAGTTTGTGGACGGTGGCCGCGCCGATGCCGCTGGAGGCGCCGGTGACCACGATGCGTTTGCCGGTGTTCATGCCTGCATCGTGCCAGCGTTCCACGCGGCCCGGGCGCCGCCTGCGTGCGGTGCCGATGCCACCTGGTTCCGGCTCCACCTGCGTGGACCCGGTGCCGGGAGGTGCCGGGTGGGCGTAAGGTAGGGGTTTCACGGACACCGGGGCGGATATGCCCTGGTCACCCCGGACCGGTCTGGTTCGGACGTCTGGGCCCGGCTCTGGCCCCCATGCCCGTTCCACCGTGGAGAGCCTGTGCATCATGCCGTTCCCCGCCGCGCCCACCTGCCGATCCTGGCCGCGAGCGCCGTCGTCCTGGCCGCCTGTACCAACACGCCCGCGCCGTCGCAGTCCGACCCGCCGGAGCACGCCGGCACCGAAGCACCGGCCAGTGCCTATCCGGTGACGGTGGACAACTGCGGCACCGAGGTCACCGTGGCCGACCAGCCGCAGCGGGTGGTGACGATCAAATCCACCACCTTCGAGTTGCTCCTGGCCCTGGGCGTGGGTGAGCACGTGGTGGGCCACGCCTTCCTGGACGGACCGGTGCCCCCCGACTTCGCCGGCGACGCCGCGCAGGTACCGGAACTGGCCGAGCGGGACCCGTCCATCGAGGTGGTGCTGAGCACCGAGCCGGACCTGATCTTCGCCGGCTGGGAATCGACCTTCACCGATGAGGGTTTGGGCTCACGGCAGTCCCTGCACGACCTGGGCATCGCCACCTACGTCTCGCCGCCGGCCTGCCAGGGCGAGGGATACATGCCCGACCCGCTGACGTTCGAGCACATCGCCGATCAAATCACCGAGGCCGGGGAGATCTTCGGTGCGCCGGAACAGGCAGCCAACCTGGTGGCCGACCAGGCGGCGCTCCTGGACCAGGTGCGCCGCTCCGAGCGGGAGTTGACCGCGCTGTGGTACTCCTCGGGCTCCGACACCCCGTTCGTGGGCGCCGGTATCGGGGCACCGCAGCTGCTCATGCAAACCGTGGGCCTGACCAACATCGCCGGTGACATCGACGACACCTGGGTATCGATGTCCTGGGAGGCCGTCGCCGACGCCGAACCCGACGTGATCGTGCTGGTGGACTCCGACTGGAACACCGCCGAGCACAAGATCTCGGTGCTGGAGTCGGTACCGGCGATGGCGATGCTGCCGGCGGTGACCGAGCAGCGCTACCTGGTACTGGACTTCGCGGCCACCGAGGCCGGCGTCCGGTCGGCCGCAGCGGCGGTGGAACTAGGTGAACAGCTGGCCGTCCTCGAAGAGCAGATCCCGTGAGCACCACCCTGACCCCCCGGCGCGCGCGGACCGGCACGCCGCCGGTGCCGCGCCGGTCCCGGCACGGCCGGTGGCTCGCGGCCGGGGTCATCACCCTGGCGGTCTCCGCGGTCGTGGCCACGGGGGTGGGGCCCGCCGGGGTGAGCCCGGGGGAGATCCTGACGTCGGCATGGCATCACCTGAGCGGCCTCGTGCCCGGCATCGAACCGGTGGCCAACCCGTTGAGCCCGGCCCGGGACGCGATCATCTGGCAGGGCCGGGCTCCCCGGGTACTCACCGCCGCCCTGGTGGGGGCCGGGTTGGCGCTATGCGGGGTGGTGATGCAGGGACTGACGCGCAACCCGCTGGCTGACCCCTACCTGCTCGGCGTCTCCTCCGGGGCGTCGTTGGGCGCGGTCGCGGTGTTGCTGCTCGGGTTGGCCCTGTGGCTGCCGGTGGCGGCGTTCCTCGGGGCGCTGGCGGCACTGGCGGCCACGTTGGCACTGGCGGGGTTCGGGGGGCGTCTGACTCCGGCGCGCACCATCCTGGCCGGGATCGCGGTGGCCCAGGCCTGCGCCGCGCTGGTGTCGTTCACGATCTTCGCCAGCACCCGTGGGGACTCCTACCGGGAGATCCTGGGCTGGCTGCTGGGGTCCCTGGCCCGGGCGGGATGGGCCTCGGCCGGGATCGCCGGGGCGGCCCTGCTCGCGGTCGGGGTGGTGCTCGCCGCGGCGGGGCGGTCGCTGGACGCATTCGCGTTCGGAGACACCTCGGCGGCATCGCTGGGGGTGAGCGTCACCCGGCTGCGGTGGACCCTGTTGACGTTGAGTGCGCTGCTCACCGGCGCGATGGTCGCCGTCAGCGGGGCGATCGGTTTCGTGGGCCTGGTGGTCCCGCACATCGTCCGCCTGGCCATCACCCGCCGGCATCGCTGGTTGCTGCCGCTGTCGGGGGTGGCGGGGGCCACCTTCCTGCTGTGGGCCGATACCGCGGCGCGCAGCGTGTTCGCGCCGATGGAGGTGCCGGTCGGGGTGTTCACCGCCGGTATCGGCGCACCGGTGTTCGCCTGGCTGCTGCTGCGCCAGCGTGCCGGGGGTGAGCGATGACCGCCCCGGTGCTGTCCGCGCGGGACCTGGGTTACGCCGTCGCCGGGGGCACCGAGTTGCTGCGCGGTGTGGACGTGACGGTCCGCGCCGGCCGGATCACCGGGGTGCTGGGCCCCAACGGCGCCGGTAAGTCAACGCTGCTGCGCCTGCTCGTGGGCGCACTGGGCTTGCAGCGGGGCACGGTGCACCTGTCCGGGTCCGATGTGACGGCGATGAGCCGGCGGCAACGGGCGCAGCGGGTGGCGTTCGTCGCCCAGGACTCCCCGGCCGAGGTGTCGATGGACGTGCTGGACGTGGTGCTGCTGGGCCGCACCCCGCACCTGGGGCCGTTCGCCGCCGACTCCCCCGCGGACCTGGCCCTGGCCATGCGGTGCCTGCAGCGCGCGGGCGCCGACCACCTGGCCGGGCGGGACATCGCCACGTTGTCCGGCGGCGAACGGCAGAAGGTGCATCTTGCCCGGGCCCTGGCCCAGGAGCCGGAGGTGCTGGTGCTGGACGAGCCGACCAACCACCTGGACGTGGCGGCCCAGATGCAGGTGCTGGACCTCATCGGCGCGGTCGCCGCCACGGGCACCGGGGTGCTGGTGGCGATGCACGATCTGGACCAGGCTGCCCGCACCTGTGATCAGGTGCTGGTGCTGGATCGGGGCCGTGCGGTCGCTGCCGGTGGCCCGGGCCGGGTGCTGACTGCGGAACTGATCGCCGCGGTCTGGGGCGTGGATGCCGAATGGGTGTCCTCCAGCCGCGGGCGGACGCTGGTGCTGTCGCCGTTGCGCCCCTCCATCGCGTGAGTCGGCGCACGGGCCGCCGCCGATCGCCTAGATTGGTGCACTGGCACGAACACCCAGGTCAGCCCGCCGCGACCAGCCCTGGTCCGCTGCGCGCCGGCCGATGGGCCACCCGAACAAGGAGCAGTCATGAGCCGACCGGTGCGGTCCCTGCTCGGCCTGCGCCGACGGATCGGACGCATGCTCGGCTCCCCACAGCGGACCTGGCGCATGCTCAGCGGTGCCGCCAAGTGGTGGATCCGCCTCGCCGCCGCGGCGCACCTGACCGCTCTCGGCGGCGTGGTGGTGGCCGAACACCTCCGGAAACGGCGAGACCCCTACCGCGGAGTCTTTCCCCGTACCCCGCCCCGGAGCACACAGATCTCCGAGACCACGGTGACCACGTTCACCTTCGGGCAGGACCTGTACGACGCGATGCTCGACTCGATCGCCCAGGCACGGGAGACGATCTACTTCGAGACGTTCATCTGGAAGGGCGATGAGATCGGTGAACGGTTCAAACAGGCGCTGATCGCCGCCGCCCGCCGGGGCGTGCAGGTGTACGTGGTGGTGGACAGCTGGGGCAACCTCGTGGTGGACCCCCGCTTCAAGCGATTCCCGAAGTTGAAGAACCTGCATCACCTGAGGTTCCCGCTGCTGCGGCCCGGGCTGCTGACCTTCAACATCCGCAAGACCGGACGGGACCACCGCAAGTTGCTCGTGGTCGATGACCACACCGGTTTCGTGGGCGGGTACAACATCGGCTCGCTGTACGCCACCACGTGGCGCGACACCCACCTGCGACTGCAGGGTCCGGCCACGTGGGAACTGTCCAACGCGTTCGTGGACTTCTGGAACGATCACCGCAAGCGACGTCACCCCGAACTGCCCGATCAGGGCGCGGAGCGGTGGGAGCCGCGCATCCGTGCCGCCCAGAACGCGCCGAGCAGGATGTTGTTCCCGGTGCGGGGGCTGTACCTGGATGCGATCGATCGTGCCGAGAGCCATATCTTCATCACCCAGGCCTACTTCATCCCGGACCGGGAGATCCTCAATGCGCTGATCGGGGCGGCCCGCCGTGGGGTTGACGTGCGGGTGCTGATCCCGGAGATCTCCAACCACATCGTGACCGACTGGGCCGCCCGGTCCCACTACAGCCAGTTGTTGGAGGCCGGGGTCACGCTGTGGCTGTTCAAGGACGCGATGGTGCACGCCAAGACGATGACCGTGGACGGTCGCTGGTCCACGGTGGGGACGGCCAATATCGACCGGATGTCCCTGATCGGCAATTTCGAGATCAACCTGGAGATCTTCGATGAGACCTTGGCCGCGCACATGGAGGACATCTTCCGCACCGACCTGACCAACTGCCGGCAGCTCACCGCCGCGCAGTGGGAGTCACGCGGGTACGGCCGTCGCGTGCTGGAGCGACTGATCCGGCCGTTCTCCCCGCTGCTCTAGCAGGCGCCGTCCTGGGCGGCCACGTCGCCGGTGCTCACCCAGCCCAGGGCCGTGGTGCTATCCGCCGGTCTTGAACAGATCCTCCTCCGGTGGCCGGATGGCCGCCTGCGCGCCGGGGCCGTCCTCGGGTTGGGTCACGCCCAGGCCGCGCACCACGGCCACCGGCCTACCGCTGGTCTTGCCGCGCACCAGGTCCGCCGCCGCCGCGATCTCATCGGCCTGGGCGATCACGGTGGCCTGCAGGGGCACCCCCTGCTGGTCGTGCTGACCGCGAAGGTCGGCCAGCACGGGCATCCCGGCGGCCCCGATGGCGATATCGGCCACCCCTCGGCGCCACGGGCGGCCCACGGTGTCGGTGATCAGCACGCCGGGCCGTACCCCGAGGCGGGCGTTCAGTCCCCGGCGGATCCTGCGCGCCGAGGCGTCCGGGTCCTCGGGTAGCAACAGTGCGGTCCCGGGCGGCACGTTGGAGGTGTCCACGCCCGCGGCGGCCAGCACCAGCCCGTGGCGGGTCTGCACGATCCGCAGCGGCGGCCCCTCCGGGTTGTCCCGCCGGGCGACCTCGCGGACGGTTTCGGCGTCGATCGCCTCCTCCCGGGTGGCGGCGGCCACCAGCCGGCCCTCGGCCTTGGCGACCACCTTGGACGCGATCACCACCACGTCGTCGTCGGTGATCCCGCTGCTGCCATCGGGCCAGGTGAGCCCGGCCAGCACGGGGGTGAGCACCGCGGCGACGTCGGTGCCGGTGGTGAACTCCGGCAGACCCTCGGGCGCTTGGGCGAGCAGCATCAACGCAGTCCTCTCAGGTGGGGCAGGACCTCGGCACCGAACACCGTGATCCAGTCGGCTTGGTTCCGGCCGACATTGTGCAGGTAGATCCGGTCGAAGCCGAGGTCGACGTACCGTTGCAGGGCCTGTCGGTGCACGTCGGGGTCGGAGGAGATGGTCATCTGGCCCTCGAAGTCCTCCGGCCTGAGCATCTTGGCCATCTGCGCGAACTCGAACGGTGAGCGGATGTCGGACTTGGCGAACCGCATCGCCCCGTTCGGCCACTGGGACATCGCGTTGGCCAGGGCCTCCGCGTCGGTGGGCGCCCAGGACAGATGCACCTGCAGCACCTTGGGCATCGCGGCCGGGTCCTTGCCCGCCTCCCGTGCCCCGGTGGCGAACCGGTCCAGGAGCAGTTGCAGGCGCTCCGCCGGCGCCTCCTGGGTGATGAGTCCGTCCGCCCGGGCACCGGCACGGCGTGCGGTCACCGGTCCGGAGGTGGCCACCAGGATCGGCGGAGGCTCCTCCGGCATGGTCCACAGGCGGGTGGACTCCAACCGGAAGAACTCCCCGGAGAATTTGGTGTCTTTCCCGGCCAGGGAGGCGGTGAAGAGTTTGCGGATGATCTCGATGGCCTCGAACAGCCGGTTGATCCGGGTGGGTGCCTCCGGCCAGTACTGGCCCACCACGTGCTCGTTCAGCGCCTCCCCGGACCCCAGCCCGAGCCAGTGCCGCCCCGGATACATCGCCGCGAGGGTGGCGCTGGCCTGGGCGACCACCGCCGGATGGTGCCGGAAGGTGGGTGCGGTGGCCCCGGGGCCGAGGTCCCCGCGCGTGCGTTCGGCCACGGCGGTGAGCACGTTCCACACGAACGCCGCCTGACCCTGGGCGGGAACCCACGGCTGGTAGTGGTCGGCGGCCATCGTGCCGGTGAATCCGTGCTGCTCGGCCAGCGCGGCGAACTCCACCGCTTCTGCGGGAGGGAACTGCGCCAGCATCGCCGAGTATCCGATCCCGCATCCCATGGGCTTCAGGGTAGCTGCCGGGTTCACCCGCGGATCGCAGCCACGTTCACCCACCCCCGATCCCCAGCCACGTTCACCCCCGGATCGCAGCCACGTGTGATGGCTGCGATCATCGAGTG
>CALKWS010000146.1 GCA_938004115.1 uncultured Ruaniaceae bacterium | reverse complement strand
CGGTCACCTGACCGGGCAGGTGCGCGGCCCGATCGTGGACCGGGCCGCCAAGGAGTCCTTCCTGCGCACGTTCGCCGCCGAGGAGGGGATCGACATGTCCCGGACCGTGGCCATCGGTGACGGCGCCAACGACCTGGACATGGTGATCGCCGCGGGCGTGGGGGTGGGGTTTCGGCCCAAACCGGCGCTGGCGCAACGCGCCGACCTGGTGCTGACCGAGTCCCTGACCCAGGTGCTCCCCCACCTGACCGGGGCGCCGGCCTCGACGCCGTAAGCCGGCCGTTACACAACCGGTGGCGGCTCGGCCAATCCGACCAGGTCCGCCGTGCCGCGCTCCAGTTCGGCCCACGGTGACTCGGTCCGCAGGAAGGCGAGCATCGCCGTCGACATCCCGGTGCGGACCCGGGCCATGGCCTGCTCCTGGGAGCGCGGGCCGGCCAGGATCCGGGCCACGTGGGAGACCACCGGTTCATGGCCCACCACCAGCACCGAGGTGATCGACGGCGGCGTCGCGCGCACCAGGTCGAGCAGGTCGGCGGGACCGGCGCCGTAGAGCTCGGGCAGGCGGCGCACCTCGATACCGTCCGCGCCATGGGGCTCGCCGGTCCCGGCAGCCAGTCCGGTGGCGGTGAGCTTCCAGGTCTGCACCGCCCGGTTGGCCGCGGAGCACAACACCAGTTGCGGGACCGCGTCGTGCGCCCGCAGCAGCGCGCCCAGGTTCTTCGCCTGGGCGCGCCCGTGCATGCTCAGCGCCCGGTCCACGTCCTGCCCGGTGGGGGCATGCGCCTCCGCCTGGGCGTGGCGCAACAGCGTCAGTTGCCGCATCACTGGCCCATGGCGTGAACGCCGCCGTCCACGTGGACCACCTCACCGGTGGTGGCCGGGAACCAGTCGGAGACCAACGCGGCCACCGCGCGCGCCGCCGGCTCAGGGTCGTTCGCGTCCCAGCCCAGCGGGGCACGGCGGGGCCATTGGCCCTCCATCTGTTCGAACCCGGGGATGGACTTGGCGGCGGTGGACTTGATCGGGCCCGCCGACACCAGGTTCACCCGGATCCCCTCGGGGCCCAGGTCCCGGGCCAGGTAACGGCTGGTGGACTCCAGCGCGGCCTTGGCCACGCCCATCCAGTCGTACACCGGCCAGGCGTATCTGGCGTCGAAGGTCAGCCCCACGATCGCCGAGCCGGCTCCGAGCAGCGGCCGGGTGGCCACGGCCAGGGACTTCAGCGAGTAGGCCGAGACCTCCATCGCAGTGGCCACGTCCGGCCACTGCCCGTCCAGGAAGTTCCCGCCCATCACGGTCTGCGGGGCGAACCCGATGGAGTGCACCACGCCGTCCAGGCCGTCGGTGTGCTCCCGCACTCGCCCGGCGAGGGCGTCGAGGTCCTCGGCGTCGGTGACGTCCAACTGGACCACCGGCGCCGGTTCGGGCAGTCGCCGGGCGATCGCCTGCGTCAGCCGCATCTGCCGGCCGAAGGAGGAGAGCACCACCTGGGCTCCCTCGGTCTGCGCGAGCCGGGCCACGTGGAAAGCGATCGAGCTCTCCATCAGCACCCCGGTGACCAGGAGTTTCTTACCTGCCAGCAGTCCCATTCCTCTTCCTTCCCTCGTCAGTGACCCATGCCCAGGCCGCCGTCCACCGGCAGCACCGCCCCGGAGATGTACCCGGCGCCGGGGCTGGCCAGGAACGTGACCGCCTCGGCCACGTCCGACACGTTCCCGAACCGCCCGGCGGGGATCGCCTGGCGGTACTGCTCCTGGGTCTGTTCCGGCAGCGCCTGGGTCATGGCGGTGTCGATGTACCCGGGTGCCACCACGTTGGCGGTGATGCCCCGCCCGCCCAGTTCCCGGGTGATCGACCGGGCCATTCCCACCAGGCCGGACTTGGCCGAGGCGTAGTTCACCTGACCCGGGGAGCCGTACAGACCCACCACCGAGGAGATCAGGACGATCCGGCCGGCGCGTTGACGGATCATCGACTTGGTCACGGCCTTCACGCACCGGAAGGTGCCGGTGAGGTTGACGTCGATGACGTCGGCGAAGTCCTGTTCGCTCATCCGCAGCATGAGCATGTCCCGGTTCATCCCGGCGTTGGCCACCAGCACCTGCACCGGGCCCAGTTCCTCCTCGACCGCCCTGAACGCGGCGTCGACGGACTCCTGGTCGGTGATGTCCGCCCGGGCGCTGAACACGCCGGCGGGCACGTCGCCGCCGCGGGTGATGCCGGCCACCCGATCGCCGGCGGCGGCGAAGTGTTCGGCGATGGCGTACCCGATGCCCCGGTTCGCACCGGTGACGACCACGGTGCGGCCCTGGTCCTGTTCGCTCACGTTGTTTCCTTCCTGGTCAACTGCGCATAGACGCTAGTGCACGCCCGCCGGTGCACGGTGCCGTGGGCGGGGTGCGGGGGCTGCGGCGCGGGCCCCATTATCCCGGCAGTAGCGGCGGGCCGGTGATCCCGGGTCGTTACACGGCAACGGAGCGGGCCGGTGATCCTCGGCTCGTTACACGGCGACGGTGCGGCCCGCTGATCCCGAGAGTCCGGGCGGGCCCGGGCGGCGTAGGCTGGACTCATGGCCCGGGTACCCTCCGTCACCTCCGCCGAGGAGCCACTGAGTGTGCGCACCAGCCGGCGGATGCGCCGGTACCTGATCACCATGGGGATCAGGTGCGGCGGCCTGGCCGGTGCGGTCTTCACCGAGGGCTGGCTGCGGTGGCTGTGCGTGGTGCTGGCGGTCGCGTTACCGTACGTGGCCGTCGCCCTGGGCAGTGAGAGTGTGGACGATCCCGCCCAGATGAGCCGGTACTCCCCCACCCCGGGTGAGTTGCCGCCGGGCGCCGGCGTTGGTGAGGTGGAGCGTGGTCATGACCGAGATCATCTGTAGCGCCAAGGGGTGCCGCGCGCACGCGTCGTGGGCGGTGCGGTGGAACAATCCTCGCCTGCACACCCCGGACCGGCGCAAGACGTGGATGGCGTGCACCGACCACCGCGCCCACCTGGAAGGGTTCCTCTCCGCACGGGGGTTCCACAAGGAGACCGTGGCGGTGGGCGACCTCGGCCCCCCGGAGCCGACCGCCCCATGACGGCCCGCCCCACCAGCACACCCCGGGCC
>CALKWS010000145.1 GCA_938004115.1 uncultured Ruaniaceae bacterium | reverse complement strand
ATGCTGGTGCACGAGGTCTCGGTGCTGGTGGTGGTCATCAACGCGATGCGGCTGCTGCGCAACAAACGCCGCGCCGCGGCCGGCCCGACGACTCCAGCGGCCAAGCAGCCCGTGGTCAAGGCGACCCAGGCAGCCTGAGCCGCCACGGAACGGGTGGCAGGAGCCTGACGGCAACGCCCCGAGCCAGGTCCCGCGGCATTCTCGCAAGTCGCAGAGCGCGCCGGGCCGGCTCGCACGACCATCTACCAGTACTTCCGCTCCCGGCAGGAGTTGCTGCAAGGGATGGTTCGCGACGTCTACCCGCGGTGCGTCCTTCGATGGTGGTCACCGCTTTCGGGCGCCTGCGCCACCGACTGGGCCACCATCGCCAACTCCTCATCCGACGGGCGACCCAGTTCGGCGCGGGCCCGGGTGGTCGTCGTGACCGAACTGAACCGGTCGGCCACCGGCAGGATGACGCTGGACAGGGTAAACGATTGTTTAGAATACTGACCGTGCGGTTAACTCGCGCGAGCGCGCCACTCGCACGGCAGTGGTCAAACCCCGCCACTGATCTTCGTCGACCCCCGGGAGACCCCGATGAACCCAGCCATCGAGATCCGCAACCTGGTGAAGACGTTCGGTCCGACTCGGGCCCTGGACGGGGTGAACCTGACCGTCCAGCCGGGCCAGGTGCACGGCTTCCTCGGCCCCAACGGCGCCGGCAAATCCACCACAATCCGGGTCCTACTGGGCCTGCTGCGCCCCGATTCCGGCACCGCCACGGTGCTCGGCGGGGACGCCTGGACCGATGCGGTGGCCCTGCATCACCGGTTGGCCTACGTGCCCGGCGATGTCTCGCTGTGGCCGAACCTGACCGGCGGAGAGGCGATCGACCTGTTCGCCCGCCTGCGCGGCACGGCCGACCGGCACCGCCGCGATGACCTGATCGAACGTTTCGACTTGGACCCCACCAAGAAGGGCCGCACCTACTCCAAGGGCAACCGGCAGAAGGTCGCGATCGTGGCCGCCCTGGCCGCCGACGTGGAACTACTGGTGCTGGACGAGCCCACCTCCGGTCTGGACCCGCTGATGGAGGCCGTCTTCGCCGAGGTCATCGCCGAGGAGAACGCCAAGGGTCGGACCGTGCTGCTGTCCAGCCACACCCTGGCCCAGGTGGAGAAACTCTGCGAGCACATCTCCATCATCCGCTCCGGGCGCATCGTGGAGTCCGGCTCCCTGGCGCAGATGCGCCACCTGATGCGCACCACCGTCGATGTGGTCACCGCCGACCCGGTGGACCTCAGCGGGGTGGCGGGCGTGCACGACCTGGCCGACGACGATGATGGCGCCTTGCGTATGGACGTCGACACCGAGCACCTGGATGAGGTGATCGGACACCTGCACGCCGCCGGGATCCGGTCCCTGCAGGCGCACCCTCCGACTCTGGAGCAGTTGTTCATGCGCCACTACGGCAGCGCGGAGACCGGAGAGCGGGCCGCAGCCGACACCGCGACCGCACGCACCGGCACCGCCGGCGATTCCCAGGCTGCGGACCGATGAGCGCCGCGACCGCCACCCGTCCTGCCCAGCCCGCCCCGCCGACACCGGCGCGCACCGGGGAACTGCGCGGCCTGGGAACCCTGGTGCGATTCGCGCTCCGCCGTGACCGAATGCGCCTTCCGATGTGGATCCTCGGCATCCTGCTGGCCACCGTAGGCACGGCCGTGAGTTTCCCGGCCTCCTACCCCGACGCCGAGGCCCGCGCCGGCGCGCTGCTGACCATCGACAATCCCGGCACCACCGCCCTGATCGGCGCGGTGTACGGCGACGGTGACTACACCTACGGCATCATCACCGGCCACAATCTGCTGGTGCTGATCTCCGCGATCGTGGCACTGATGTCGGTCTTCACCCTGGTGCGCCACACCCGAGCTGAGGAGGAGTCCGAACGGGTCGAGTTGGTGCGCTCGGGTCCAGTGGGCCGATTCGCTCCCACCGCGGCGGCGATGATCGTCGTGATCGCGGCGAACCTGGTGCTGGCCCTGGTGCTCGCGCTCGGCCTGGGATCGCCGGGGATCGACACGGTGACCTGGGCGGGCTCGTTCGTGTTCGGTGCCGCGGTTGGCTCGGTGGGCCTGGTCTTCGCCGGGATCGCCGCCGTGACCGCGCAAATGACCGAGAACGCCCGCACCGCATCCTCGGCCGCGGGGCTGGTATTGGCTGCGGCCTATGTGGTGCGTGCCCTGGGGGATGTGAGCAACGAGACGCTCTCCTGGTTCTCCCCGCTGGGCTGGGCCCAGGCCACCGAGCCCTACTACGCCGACGACTGGGCGCCGCTGCTCCTCCCGGTGGGAGCCGCCGTCGTCCTGCTCGTCATGGCGGTGGCGCTGAACCGCCGCCGTGACGTGGGCGCGGGCGTGCTGGGCAGCCGTCCCGGACCGGCGCGCGCCGGAGCTGGGCTGCGCGGTCCGTTCGGGCTGGCGTGGCGGTCCAACCGCGGCACTCTGATCGGCTGGACCGTGGGCCTGGGCATCTTCGGGTTACTGTACGGCCCGGTGCTGTCGGAGGCCTCGACCTACCTCGAGGACCTGCCGATCATGGCCGAGTTCATGCCGGACATCGATGCCTCGGGTGAGGAACTCTTCGCCGCGACAGTACTCCTGGTGGGCGCGATCCTGTGCGCGGTCCCGCCGTTGCAGGTGGTGTTGCGGCTGCGCGCTGAGGAGGCCGCCGGCCGGGTCGGGCCGTTACTGACCACGCCACTACCCCGGTGGCGCTGGCTCGGAGCGAACCTGATGCTGTCGGTGCTCGGCGGAGCGTGGCTGCTGACCGTGCTGGGGTTCAGCATCGGCCTGGGTGCCGGGCATTCGATGGAGGACTACTCCTGGGTGGGCACCAGCACCATCGCGGCGGTCTCCTACCTGCCAGCGGTCGCCGTCGTCATGGGTCTTGGCGCGCTGCTGTTGGGGTGGGCGCCGCGGATTGCGGCGTGGTCGTGGGCGCTGGTGGGCTTCGCGATGATCGTGGCTTACTTCGGTGGCATCTTGGACCTGCCGCAGTCGCTGATGGACGCCTCCCCGTTCGAGCACGTGCCCGAACAGCCAGCGTTCGACTTCGACGGCCGGCCGCTGGCCTGGCTCAGCCTGGTGGCCGTGGCACTGTCGGGTGTGTCGCTGGTGGGCATCCGTCGCCGCGACGTCCGGGAAGCCTGACCCCTCCCGGCCGCGGTCCGGTCGGGGAGTGGATCGGGCACCGTGCCGGCTACCGGGGGGCGGGCAGGGGTGTGTGCGGCAGTCATCGCATCCACCGGTGCATGATGGAACCGTGGCAGGACCGATCAACCAGCGCCCGGACCGGTGCAGCGCAGCATGATCGACGCTCGTATCCGCCGCCGCCAGAAGGTCCGCAACGCCCTGCAGGGGCTCGCCATGCTCACCGGCATGGTGCTCATCTTCGCAATGATCGCGTGGATGTTCTTCGGCTCCTCCGGGCTGCTCGTGATCGTGGGCGTCGGTCTGGTTCTCGCGCTGGTCCGCCCGAAGGTGCCCACGAGTTGGGTGCTGCAGATGTACGGCGCCCAGCCGCTACCGGCCCGCGCCGCTCCCGACCTGCACCGTGCGGTGGCGATCCTTGCTGACCGGGCCGGCCTGGCGCAGATGCCCCGGCTGTACTACGTGCCAAGCCGCCTCACCAACGCGTTTACCACCGGATACGGCAACGACGCCGCCCTCGCGGTCACCGACGGGATCCTGCGACGCCTGACCGCCCGCCAGTTGGTGGGCGTCCTGGCCCACGAGATCAGTCACATCCGCTCCGGCGACACCCGGATCATGAACCTGTCCGACACCATCGCCCGGCTCACCCACGGATTCGCCTACCTGGGGATCTGGATCATCCCGCTCACGTTGCCGCTCACCTTCACCGGTGACTTCCGGCCGCTGCTGACCGGATTGGCACTGCTGATGCTGCCGCTGCTGACCACGGTGCTGCAATTGGGGCTGTCCCGCTCCCGGGAGTACGACGCCGACCTGGCCGCCGCGGCGCTGACAGGGGATCCCGAAGGACTGGCAAGCGCGCTGGAGTCGCTGGAGCGCGCCGACGGCGGCATCTGGGAGCGGCTCATGGTGCCGCGCCGGCGCAGCCCGGACCCGGCGCTACTGCGCACCCATCCACCCACCGAGGAGCGTGCCCGCCGGTTGCGTGCGCTCACGCCCGGTGATCACCACGATCGGCTCGGGCCGGACACCCCGCAGCCGCCACAGGGGTACCAGCCGGTCTCCGGCCCACCGCGGTTGCGGGCACCGGGGATCCGGTGGTGACCGGCTAGCGTCCCTTCCCCGCGCGCGGCCGCACCGGCACTGCACCGGCACCCGTCCGTGTGCGCCGTCCGGAGTGAGTTCTTCGACGGGCGCAACAACACCCGGTGCGGCGACACAGACGAGTCAAGACCCGGCTCGCAGGTCGGCCGGCACGGACGAAGGATGATCGATGAGACGCACGCATCAACTGACCGCCGGGGCGCTGGCCGCCCTGGTCCTCCTAGCCGGTTGCGCCGGCGCGGGCAGCGACAGTTCCTCCGACACCGTCCACCCGCAGATGGCCCCGGCCGGGTACACCGACACGGCCCAGGCGGGGGATGCCCAGGCGGAGTACGACGGCGCGGCCCGGGCGGACGTGGACATCCAGGCCCGGGAGGTCATCACCACCGCTGAGGTGACCATGACGGTGCCCGACCCGGCCGAGGGCGCCGGCGATGTGGTGCAGTTGGCCGAGAGCGCCGGCGGCCGGGTGGATCAGCGTTCGGTGCGCTCGGAGGATGAGACCCGGATCGAGGAGATGCCGCCCCCCGGTGCGTGGCTGCGGGTTCGGGTGCCAGCCAACGGCCTGGAGGCGTTCCTGGAGGACCTGCAGGACGTGGGCGAGGTCCTGGAGGTGGCGCAGAGCGCTGAGGACGTCACCCAGACCGTTCGGGATCTGGACGCACGGATCGAGGCCCTGCAGACCTCCACCGACCGGCTGCTGGAGATCATGGCCGAGGCCACCGACAGCGCAGACCTGATCGCGGCCGAGGAGGCGCTGAGCCAGCGTCAGGCCGAACTGGAATCCCTGCAGTCCCAACGCACCTATCTGTCCGACCAGGTGTCGATGTCCACGGTGACGGTGCACCTGCGCGCCGACTACGCCCCCACCATCGAGCCCGGCGGCTTCACCGGCGGTTTGCAGGCCGGGTGGCACGCCCTGATCACGTTCGTCTCCGGGGCCCTGGCCGTCGCCGGGATGCTGGTGCCCTGGCTGCCGGTGATCGCGCTGCCGCTGGCCCTCATCTACTGGGTGGTGCGTCGCCGCCGCCGGGCCAGGGCTGCGACTCCCCCGGCGGCAGCCACTCCCCACGCCGCGACCACAGCCGCGTCGACCACGCCCGGCCAGCAACCGACGGGCCAACCACCCCACGCCCCGGGCCAACAACCGACGACGGGCCAACCACCCCACGCCCCGGGCCAGCCGCCGCAGAATCCCGGTTCGGAATAGCCCGCCGGCCGCCGCCGCGGGGGTCAGGCGTAACGACCCTCGGGCACGTTGGTCAGCGCCGGATCGCGCTCCACCACCTTGCCCAGGGCCTTGTCGATCTTCTTCAGCACCGCCGGCTCGAGCCGCACCCCGGCCGCCACCGCGTTCTCCCGCACCTGCTCGGGACGGGAGGCGCCGATGATCGCCGAGGCCACGTTCGGGTTCTGCAGCACCCAGGCGACGGCGAGCTGGGCCATGGTCAGGCCGAGGTCGGCGGCGATGGGACGCAGCTTGGCCACCGCGCGGAGGGTCTTGTTGTTGAGGAACTTGGCGATCGTGTCCGCCCCGCCCTTGGCGTCGGTGGCGCGGGAGCCCTCGGGAAAATCCTTGCCCGGGGCGTACTTGCCGGTGAGCACGCCCTGGGCGATCGGGGAGAACACGATCTGGGAGATGCCCAGTTCCCGGGAGGCGGGAACGACTTCGGACTCGATCACCCGCCACAGCATGGAGTACTGCGGCTGGTTGGAGATCAACTGGAACCCCAGTTCCTTCGCAAGGGCGTGGCCGGCGCGCAACTGGTCCGCGGTCCACTCACTCACCCCGATGTACAGCGCCTTACCGGAACGCACGATATCCGCGAACGCCTGCATGGTCTCTTCCAGCGGCGTCTCCACATCGAACCGGTGCGCCTGGTACAGGTCCACATAGTCGGTGCCCAGGCGCCTCAGGGAGGCGTCGATCGACTCCATGATGTGCTTGCGGGACAAGCCGGTGTCGTTGTGGCCCATCGGGCCGGTGGGGAAGTAGACCTTGGTGAAGATCTCCAGGGACTCCCGGCGCTGGCCCTTCAGCGCCTGGCCCAGCACCTCCTCGGCCACCGTGTTGGCGTAGGTGTCGGCGGTGTCGAAGGTGCTGATGCCCTCGTCCAGTGCCGCATGCACGCAGCGGGTGGCCACGTCGTTCTCCACCTGGGAACCGTGGGTGAGCCAGTTCCCGTAGGTGATCTCGGAGATCTTCAGGCCGCTGTTGCCGAGGTATCGAAAGTCCATACCCAGAGCCTAGAGGCACCCCGGAAGCCCCGCGCGGGGCGGGCGGTGCTGCGCCGGGCAGCGCCCGCCCCGCGGGTGACGACCTCCAGGAAACGTCAGGCCGTCTGGCCGGCGTGCTCACCCTCGGCGAACTCCTCGACGATCTTGTCGTTGAAGGCCGGCAGGTCGTCCGGTTTGCGGCTGGAGACCAGGCCCTGGTCCACCACCACCTCTTCGTCGACCCAGGTGGCGCCGGCGTTGCGCAGGTCCGTCTTCAGGCTGGGGAAGGACGTGATGGTGCGTCCCCGGACCACGTCGGCGTCGGTGAGGATCCACGCGCCATGGCAGATGACGCCCACCGGTTTGCCCTGGCTGAAGAAGTCGCGGGTGAAGTTGACCGCGTCCTCGTCCATCCGCAATCGGTCGGCGTTGGAGGTCCCGCCCGGCAGCACGAGGGCGTCGAACTCGGCGGCGTCGGCCTTGCTCACGTGCAGGTCCACCTTCTGGCTGTGGCCCTTGGACCCCTCGACCTCCTCCTGCTGCGGGGAGACCAGCACCGCCTCCGCCCCGGCCGAGGTGACGGCCTCCCAAGGGCTGGTCAGCTCACTGTCCTCGTACTTGTTCGTCAGCAGGAAGGCGACCTTCTTCCCGGTCAGTTCAGCCACTGCACACTCCCTTCTCGAGTGACTCGCGGTTACCGCGTCCCACGCTAATCGGCCGTGGGCCGGTTCGCGCGATGAGTGCGCCGGCACCGCATGGTTCGCCGGTGGCCTGCCGGAGCACGACGACGACGCTCCCGCCGAGGTCCGGTGATGCTCGCCCAGGTGGTGCTCATCAGCGTGGTGCTGCTCAGCGTGGGGCGAGCGGGTCGTGGCCCACGCGCAGCCATAGGTGGCGGGGGATCTGCTGGACCACGCCGAGCAGCAGGTTCAGGTACTCGTCGATCCGTTCGGTGTTCTGCCGGCCGGGCACGTACAGGTAGATGTCCTGGCCCTCCACGGTGATGCGCTGGCCGACGGCGTCGTGTTGCATCAGCCGCTCCATCATCCGCGGGTGGATGAAGTCATAGGGGAACTGGCCCTCGGGGCCCTGGACCCGCCAGGTGTCGTTGAACGCCTGGGATTCGAATTCGATGTCCTGCATCCCGAAGACGCGTCCGATCCTGGTCCCGAGATGCTCGGGAGTCAGGCGCAGCCATGGCAACGGCGCCGGCAGGTGGAGTCCGACGACGTGGAAGTATGAGGTGGTGCGGTTCTTCCCGCTGCCGGTGGAGTACCGATAGTCGAAGGAGACCGCCTGCTCGCCGTGGAACTCGCCGGTGAGCACCTCGGCGGCGCGCCGGGAGTTGCCGACGCCGAAGGGCGGGCTGGACCAGCGGTGGACCAGGGCCGGGTCCTGTGGGCGGTACTGCCATCCGCGCTGGGACGCATAGGCGCGGATCGCCTCCTTGCGCTTCTTGTTCAGCAGGTGGGCGATCAGGGCCACCACCAGGCCGATGCCGACGACGATCAAGAAGTCCATGCCTGGCGGTTCGTCTCCCTTCACCCGGTCAGCACCGGCCGCGCTCTTCGTCACCGGCACGTTAGCAACCGCCCGTGGCCAGGCGTGCCGTTCGCGCACCTCGTCCAGCGCCAAAGCAGTGGCGTCCAGCGCGGAAAAGCAGTGGCGCCACCGGCGCGTGCAGGTCGATGCTGATCCGGTGGAGTACCGAATCGAGACGCTCGACCTGGCCGGGGGCGCCGCAGCGCTGCAGCCGTGGCAACTGCGCGGCCTGGCCGAACTGGAGCGCGAGCACCAGCTCGGCCTGCTCGGCCATGACGACTTCGCCCGTGATCCGGCGCAGATCGCGGCCTGGTCGACCAACCGGTCGAGCGTGCGCAGGCTCATCGTCCTGGCCCGGGAAGCCACCGCCGGGCCGGTCCCCGGAGCCATCGTCGGGGCCGCGATGATGGACCTGCCGTTACTGGACAACACCCACATGGCCTGGGCGTCGGTGACGGTACGGGCCGCCCATCGGCGCCGCGGGCTCGGCACTGCCCTGTGGCGGGAGGTCTGGGCGGCCACCCGCGAGGATGGCCGCACCACGGTCATCGCCGACACGGCTCACCTGCCCGCGCAGGCGCCGGCCGAACATCGGGTCCCTCCGGCCACCGGCACCGGCTACCTGGATGACCGGGAGGGGCCCACCTGCTTCGCCCGGACCATGGGACTGGCGCTGATGCAGGTGGAACGCCAGTCCACGCAACAGCTGCCGATACCCGCCGACCACCTGGCCAACCTGCGCACCCGGGCGACTCCCGCCGTCGGGCCGGACTACGACCTGGTCCAGTGGACCGGTGCCACGCCACCGGACCTGGTGCCCGACTACCTGCGGTTGCTCACCGCGATGAGTACCGACGCGCCGATGGGTGACCTGGACTACCACGAGGAGGCCTGGGACGCCGGACGGCTGCTGGAGGCCGAACAGGCCGCGGAACGTGCCGGGCGCCGGTCCCTGACCACCGCGGCGCGGCACCTGCCCAGCGGTGCGCTGGTGGGTTACACCCAGATCCAGCTGGACACCTACAAACCGCAGATGGCCCACCAGGAGAACACCGTGGTGCTGCGCGACCACCGCGGCCATCGGCTGGGGCTGCTGCTGAAACTCGCGAACGTGGAACAGCTGCAGCGCCTGGCGCCGCAGGTGCGCCGGGTACACACCTGGAACGCTGCGGAGAACCAGCACATGCTGGCGGTGAACACCGCCCTGGGTTACCGGCTGAGTTCGCTGTGGGGGGCGTGGCAATACCAGCAGACCCGCGCCGAGACGCCCTGAACGTGGGGCGTGTCGCGAACCTGCCGGAACCGGAGCGCGCGCCCTGATCACGGCGTATAACAGTTCAGCGAATCATCGTCACATTCGCGCGTAGCTGTGGTTGACTTTCCGCCATGACCGGGAACGAGGGTGTCCTGCGCGGGCGCGTGGCCGCCGTCCTCAGCGTCCTGTTCCTGCTGCTGCTCACCCCCGTCGCCGCCCACGCCGTCTCAGACTTCCGCGGCACCGGTCCGGCTCCGATGGGAACCTCAGGCGGGGACGAGCAGGTGCTGTTCGGGTCCATCACCGACCCCGACGGCGAGGGCCTGGCCGATATCGGCCTCACCCTGGAGCAGGACGGCGCCGAGTTGGGCACCACCACCACCAACAGCGACGGTGAGTGGGAGATCCCGGTGCCCGAACCGGGCACCTACGACGTGGTGCTGGACCTGGAGACGCTGCCGGCGGACCTGCAACCCCAGCAGGAGACCGGTGAGCGCCGTGAGGGCGTGCTGGTGCGACCGGGCCGGTTGCAGACCCGGGTGCCCTTCCCGCTGATCAGCACCGATGAGCGGCAGGAGCCGCCGCCGGGCGCCGAGCCCACCGAGGAGCCGGAGGAGGCGCCCACCACCGATGACGCCCCGGCGCCGGAGGAAGAGGGCGCGATCGCCACCGAGCAGCCCCGCGGCGCCTCTTTCGGCGCCCGGTTCGCCCAGTTGACGGTGGAGGGGGTCAAACTGGGGGCGATCATCGCTATCACCGCGGTGGGGCTGTCGCTGGTGTTCGGCACCACCAGGCTGATCAACTTCGCCCACGGCGAGTTCGTGACCATCGGCGCGGTCACCGCGTTCTTCCTGTCCACCTCCCCGGGCAACCTGCCGCTGATCCTCGCCGCGGCCCTGGCGATGGTGGTGGTCGCACTGCTGGCGGGCGCGTTGGAGAAGACCGTCTGGCTCCCGATGCGACGGCGCGGCACCGGCTTGATCCAACTGTTCATCATCTCCATCGGCCTGTCGCTGCTGCTGCGGTACCTGATGCTGGTGCTGTTCGGATCCCGGCGCGGGTCCTACAGCGAGTACAACGTGCAGGCCGCCCTGGAGATCGGCATCATCCGCATCACCCCGCGGGACCTGATCGTCACCGTGCTGGCCTTCGCGATCATGGTGGCGATCGGGCTGATGCTCACCAAGACCCGGATCGGTAAGGCCATGCGCGCGGTCTCGGACAACAAGGACCTCGCCGAGGCCTCCGGCATCAACGTCAGCCGGGTGATCCTGGTGGTGTGGATCCTGGGCGGGGCCCTGGCCGGACTGGGCGGGGTGTTCTACGGCCTGACCTCGGCGGTCTACTGGGACATGGGCTTCTACCTGCTGCTGCTGATGTTCGCCGGGGTGATCCTCGGCGGGATCGGCAGCGCGTACGGGGCGATGGTGGGCAGCCTGATCATCGGGCTGGTGTCGCAATGGTCCACGCTCTGGTTCGCGCCGTCGTTGCAGAACCTGTGGGCGCTGCTGGTGCTGATCCTGGTGCTGCTGCTGCGGCCGCAAGGCATCTTCGGCAGAGCGGAGCGCGCCGGCTAGGCGCGGGAGGTCAGACATGGAATTCATGGACATTCTCTCCAACTCCCTACGCGGAGCGGTGGGGCCGGAGGCCGCGATCTACGCCCTGGCCGCGGTGGGGCTGAACCTGCACTTCGGCTACACCGGGCTGCTCAACTTCGGCCAGGTGGGCTTCATGCTGGTGGGGGCCTACGGCGCCGCGATCAGCGTGCAGACCTGGGGCCTGCCGCTGTGGGTGGGGGTGCTGGTGGGGCTGGCCTGCGCGGTGGTGCTGGCGATCATCCTCGGTATCCCCACGCTGCGATTACGCGGGGACTACCTGGCCATCACCACGATCGCCGCGGCCGAGGTGCTGCGATACCTGTACCGGTCCTCCTACGCCGAGCCGCTCACCGGCGGGGTCTACGGCCTGGACCAGTTCGCGGGCGACTTCTTCGCGCTCAACCCGTTCACCGAGTCGGTCAGCCTGGGCCCGTTCGCGTTCAGCGCCCGCAACCTGTGGGTGATGTCGGTGACCTGGGGCATGGTGGCGCTCTTCTCCCTGCTGGTGTTCCTGCTGATGCGCAGCCCCTGGGGCCGGGTGCTCAAGGCGGTCCGGGAGGATGAGCTCGCCGCCCGGTCGCTGGGCAAGAACGTGTACGCCTACAAGATGCAGAGCCTGATCCTCGGCGGTGTGCTCGGCGCGCTGGCCGGGGTGATGCTGGCCGTGCACGGACAACTCGCCCACCCGGACATCTACATGCCCGCGGTGACCTTCTACCTCTGGGCGATCGTGATCCTGGGTGGGGCGAGCCGGATCATGGGCCCGATCGTGGGCGCCGTCATCTTCTGGTTCCTGATCAGTTTCCTGGACGCGCTCCTGCGCCAGGCCACCACGATGGGGTACATCCCCGCCTCGATCCTGGCGCCCAGTGAGGTCAGCGCGATGCGGTTCGTCTTCGTCGGGTTACTCCTGGTGCTGTTGATGGCGTTCCGCCCGGCCGGGATCCTCGGCAACCGAGAGGAGTTGCGTCTCAGTGTCCGATGAGCAGCGCGCCGAGCCCGGCGGCCGGCCGGCGGATCAGCCCGCGATGGCATCTTCGGATCGACCGGAGGATCGGCCCGCGGAGATGTCCTCAGAGCAGCCCGCGAATCCGCCCGCCCACAGCACCGATCGTTCCGCCGAGGACTTCGCCGAGGACCGCGACCAGATCCTGGGTGAACGCGAGGAACTGCACGAGCGGGAGATCACCCGGGAGCACGAGGGGCCCTCCCCCGGGGCAGTGCGCGCCGCCGAGGCGTTGCGCGACGTGGCCCCGGAACCCGGATCGGCCAAACCGGACCCGATCCTGGTCGCCGACGACATCACCCGCCACTTCGGCGGCCTGAAGGCGGTGAACGTCAAGCACCTGGAGGTGCAACGCGGCACCATCACCGCGCTGATCGGGCCCAACGGGGCGGGCAAGTCCACGTTCTTCAACCTGATCTCCGGGTTCGACAAACCCAACACCGGTACCTGGTCGTTCAACGACCAGCCGCTGCGGGGCAAACCGGCCTACCGCATCGCCCGGATGGGCATGGTCCGCACGTTCCAGTTGACCAAGGCTCTGATGCGGCTGACCACGCTGGACAACGTGATGCTCGGGGCCACCGACCAGCGCGGGGAGAGCGTGTTCGCCGCGCAGGTGCCGTTCCTGTGGCGCCGGCAGGAGCGGGAGATCGAGGCCCGGGCGGATGAGTTGCTGGCGCGGTTCCGGCTGGACCACATGCGCGATGAGTACGCGGGCACGATGTCCGGGGGCCAGCGCAAACTGCTCGAGATGGCGCGGGCGATGATGGTCGATCCGGACATGATCATGCTCGATGAGCCGATGGCCGGGGTGAACCCGGCGCTGACCCAGTCGCTGCTCGGGCACATCCAGGCGCTGCGCGACGAGGGCAAGACGATCATCCTCGTCGAGCACGATATGGACGTGATCATGAGCATCAGCGACTGGATCATCTGCTTCGCCCAGGGCGAGGTGATCGCCGAGGGCCGGCCGCAGGACATCAGCACCAACCCGGCGGTGATCGAGGCCTACCTGGGGTCCAGGGACCGGTCCGTGCCGAACTCCGGTGAGCGGGAGGCATCATGACGAACGACGGCGACGCCCGCCCTGGTGAGAGCAACGGCGGCGTGGGCGACGGCGGCGTGGGCGACGGCAGTGCCGCAGTACCCGCCGCGCACCAGGGCCCCCGGGGGGAGATCCTGCTGGAGTCGCGGGACCTGGTGGCCGGGTACCTGCCGGAGGTCAACATCCTCAACGGGTGCAACGTGCACGTGCGCGACGGTGAACTGGTGGGCATCATCGGCCCCAACGGCGCCGGTAAGTCCACGCTGATCAAGGCGATGTTCGGGATCGTGCCGGTGCGCGATGGCCAGGTGATGCTGCGCGGTACGGAGATCACCGGCGTGCCCACGTACAAGTTGGTGGGCCGCGGGGTGGGATACGTGCCCCAGAACAACAACGTGTTCCCCTCCCTGACCATCGAGGAGAACCTGCAGATGGGGCTGTACCTACGGCCCGGGGAGTACCAGGAGCGGTACCAGGAGGTCACCGAACTGTTCCCGGTGCTGCACGAGCGGCGCCGGCAGCGCGGCGGTTCCCTGTCCGGCGGGGAGCGCCAGGTGGTGGCCATGGGCAGGGCGCTGATGACCGACCCGCAGGTGCTGCTGCTGGACGAACCCTCCGCCGGACTGTCCCCGATGATGCAGGACACCGTCTTCGAGGCGGTGCAACGGATCAACGCCGCCGGGGTCTCGGTGCTGATGGTGGAGCAGAACGCCCACCGGTGCCTGCAACTCAGCGACCGGGCCTATGTGCTGGACCAGGGCAAGGACGCCTACACCGGCACCGGCCGGGAGCTGATGGACGATCCGAAGGTGATCGAACTGGACCTGGGGACCCTCGCCCGGGCCTGACTGCGCCGCCGCTCATCGCGGGGCGGACTGATCACGCCACCACCCCCGGGACGCCGCATCGGTGCGCACAAGGCATTCGGTGCGCCCCACGTCGGTGCGCAGCGTCGGTGCGCAGACGACGTGTGGTGCACACCACGTGTGTCCGCAGACGACTCCGGGCCGGGCGGTGTGATCCCGCCCGGCCCGGTTCGTTCCTGCCCCTAGGTCCCAGCCCCCGGGTCTACTCCAG
>CALKWS010000144.1 GCA_938004115.1 uncultured Ruaniaceae bacterium | reverse complement strand
CCCGGCAATCGCGCCTGCAGTGGTGCCGCACGCCCCGGCAGTCGCGCCGAACGCGCCGGCGGTCGCAGGCCGTGGTGCCGGCGAGAAGGTCGCCGGACGGACCGGGGCCGGTACCCGGCTACCCTGGGCAGGGCCATGAGCAGAACACGATTCCCGCAGTCGGTGTACGGATCAGGCGAAGAGCCCGATCCGCGTTTCTCCCTGGCCAACGAACGCACCTTCCTGGCATGGATCCGCACCGGGCTGGCCCTGCTGGCCGCCGCAGTCGCCTTGCAGGCGCTGCCCACCCCGATGCCCGCCGGGCTGCGCCTGGCCACCGCGTTGATCCTGGTGGCCACCGCCCTCATCGTGGTGCTGCAGGCCTGGACCGGGTGGGCACGGACCGAACGGGCGATGCGCCATGACCGGCCCCTGCCCGGGCCGCTTGCCACCACCCCGGTCACCATCGCGCTCGTCGCAGTGACCGCCCTGGTGGTGATCGGGTTGCTCTGGGGCGACTCGTGAAGGGCCGCTGGGATCGCGGGCTGCAGATCGAACGCACCCACCTGGCCTGGCGGCGCACCGCGCTGGCGCTGACCGCGGGGATGGTCCTCACCGGCCGCTACCTGGGCGCCGGGCACCCGGCCCTGGGGGTGGTGTTACCGGTGCTGGCGCTGGCACTCGGCTTGGTGCTGCTGTGGCGGGCCACGGTACGCATCCACCGGGCCGAAGTGATCATCCAGGCCCTGACGGTGGCCGCCCCCACCCCCGCCACCGTACCCAGCGGCGCGCTCCTGGCCATCATCACCGGACTTTCTTTACTGGCCGTGGGCACCGGAGCCGCCTACGTGATTGCCGCAGCCTCGGGCGGCTGACGCGGCGCGCTCGCCCGCCACGCACCCCGGCCGCGGGCCGGCCCTGACAAGCAGCACAGGTCTATGTGCCGTACGGTCGAAGAGCGGGCCCGTTCCTCTCAGGTAACAGACGGGCCGGTACGGCCGGCTCCTTCTGTGGTGAGCCGGAGCGGGTCCAGTCATGGATCCGATGAGAGGAGAAAGTTCCGTGTCAGCCGTGACCGAGAACGTTCACGACCTGTACCCGACCCGTTTGGCCCAGGCGGGTGCGCCGATCGAACGGACCCACCCGACCGTCTGGGGATCGGCCGATGACGGCCCCTTCGACTCCGCCGCGCTGGAGGCCCACGAGGCACGCGGCTTCACGATCCTGCCGGAGTTCATCACCCGTGAGGAGGTGGACCAGTTCCGCGCCGAGTTGGACCGGCTGGTCGCCGACCCCACGTTGAAGGGCGATGAGCGCGTCGTCACCGAGAAGGCCTCCGGCGAGGTGCGTTCGATCTTCGACGTCACCAGCATCAGCGCCGTGATCGACCGGCTGAGCCGTGATCCCAGGGTGTTGGGCCGGGCCCGGCAGTTACTGGGTTCGGAGGTCTATCTGCACCAGACCCGGATCAACTACATGCCCGGCTTCAAGGGAACCGGGTTCTACTGGCACTCCGACTTCGAGACCTGGCACGCCGAGGACGGGATGCCCACCCCGCGGGCGGTCAGCTGTTCCATCGCGCTCACCCCGAACTACCCCTACAACGGTGGCCTGATGGTGATGCCGGGATCCCACAAGGAGTTCGTGCCCAGCGTGGGCGCCACCCCGGAGAACAACCACGCCTCCTCGTTGCAGGAGCAGAAGGTCGGCGTCCCGAGCACCGAGGCCATCACCGCCATGGCCCACCGGTACGGGATCGACCAGTTCACCGGGCCGGCCGGCTCGGCCCTGTGGTTCGACTCCAACATCATGCACGGGTCGGGGAACAACATCACCCCGTTCCCGCGGTCGAACATCTTCCTGGTGTTCAACAGCGTGGAGAACGCCCTGACCGATCCCTTCGGTGCCGACCAACCCCGGCCCGAGCACATCGCGAACCGGTCCTTCGTCCCCTTGGGCTGAGACCACCGTCGCTGATGGGCGCCGTGCGCGCCGTCCTCACCGGCCGGGCACACCTCAACCGGCCACACCGCCGGGCGCCCTTCCGCAAGGTGAGCGGCGCCGTCGGCCCTGATGTCCGGCAACGGCCGGGAGGGCCGACGGCGTCACGCACCGGCCGCCGGGCCGTGCCCCTGGCATGGACACCAGCAGGCACGGCCCGGGCCGGCGCTCCTGACCGGTGCCCACCCGCAGGCACCTTCGCGGCCGGTGCGGGCCGTCCCCAGACGCCTCCGTCCGTCCGGAGGTGCCGCCCGCAGGCCCTAGGTGCCCGGTAGTGCGTCCTCGCTGTAGGCGGCCGCGAACTCGGCCGTGGGAGGGATCGGCTGGATCACGT
>CALKWS010000143.1 GCA_938004115.1 uncultured Ruaniaceae bacterium | reverse complement strand
GACTCGATCACCGCGCACAACCGGGCCGCTGCGCCGCCGCTGGGATGGGCGGACGTGCTCGCGCGGGTCGAGGCGCTGTACACCGCAGCACGTGCCGGGCGCGCGCCCGCCTGAGGATCGGTCCCCGGCACCCGCCTGAGGATCGGTCCCCGGCACCCTGCTGCCAGGTCCCTACCGGCCCGCCTCCCAGGGGGCGTTGCGCCGTCGTCGGTCCTCTGAGGAGCGTTGCCACGCCGACCACCCGGCCCCGATCAGGAGCCCGAGCCCGGCGAGCAGGAAGATCGAGATCAGTGCGATCTCCAGGTCCACGTGCCGGCCGGTGGCCACGGCCATGGCAACCAGGCCCACCACGATGGTGAGCAGGCCCCAGACCATCGTGCTCACCCGGGGCGGGTGCTCCTGGCCGCGCGCCGGTCGGGGAGCGGGCGGTGCGGGGGAGGTGTGCTCAGCCGAGGATGGGGGAGCGGGCGTCGGTTCGGTGCGTTCGGCCGTGACGCCCTGGGGGATCGGCCGGGTCGGATCGGCCGGACCGGGAGCGGGTGTCGGTTCGGTGGGGTTCATGGGTCAGTTCTCCCGAGTGGTCGAGTCGCTGGCGGTGCTGCGGATGCCGATCGGCGATGTGTCGACGAGCCGGACCTGCCCGGCGCCGATCGCCACGTTGAGTTCCAGGTGGGCGCGGTCCGTCTCCGGGGCGGACCGCATGGTGATCTCCTGGCGCAGGAGTGCTCGGCTGGTCTCCGTGCGCACCACAGAACCGTCGGAGTACCAGACGGCCGGGTGGTCCACCCTGACCGCGCCGGTGCCCTCCACGCGCAGGTCGACGTCCAGGTCCGCGGGGACCCGCACCGTGATCCGGCCCGCCGCCAGGGTGATCGGCACCGGTTCGGACATCAGGCTCAGATCGGTGTTCGCCGGCAGGGCACCCAGGTCTACCTCCAGGTCACCGGCGGTGTGGGTGTAACCGCGCGCCAGGTCCGCGGCCGAGGTCGGTGCCCAGTGGGCCTCGCCCATGTTGGCGGGGGAGAGGCTGAGCGCCTCACGCACCTGGGGGGCGATCCCCAGCGTCAGGGTCACAGGCACTACCAGGAGCATCGCGAGCACCGAGAGCCCGGTCAGCCCGCCACCGCGGCGCCCGCGTGCCCCGGAGATGAAGATGCCGAGCCCTACCACGGCCAGGATCACCCCTGCCCCGAGTAACCAGAGCGTGGCGTCCGGCCAGAAGCCCAGGGCGCGGCTGGCGAGCAGTGCCCCCGCCAGGCCGAGCAGCGCCAGGCCGGTCACGGTCAGGGTGAGCACTCGGCCCGGCCCCGGGGTGTAGGGAACGGGCGGTGCGGGAGGAGGCGGCGGTGCCGTCGTCTGGTAGCGCAAGGCCCCGGCGGGTGGTTGCCCGGCCGCACCGGCACCGGCGGGTCCGGTGGAGGGCGATGCGTCAGCGGTCGACCGTGATGTTCCGGTGGTCGACGGCGATGCCCCGGCGGCCGACGGCGGTGCCTCACCGGTCGCGGTGCGCCAGCCGGGATCGGGGGAGGCAGGGTGCGTGGTGCCGGGTGTCGGGGTGGTGCCGGGTGCCGGGGTGGTGCCCGGGGGCGGGGTCGTGCCGGGGGGCGGGGTCGTGCCGGTCGTCGGCGCGGGTCCGGTGCCCGCCCTGTCCCGGTCGCGGAGCAGCAGCCACACCACCAGGAAGGTGACCGAGAGGCCGACGAACAGCCCGAACAGCGGCCACGGTTCTCCCCACCACCAGCCCTGCCACCACAAGCCCGGCCGGGCCAGCCCGATGATCACCATCACCGCGGCCCCGGCCAGCGCGGGATCCAGGTGGCCGCGCAGCATCTCCTGGGCATGTACCCGCCCATCGGCTTGTTCGGGGAGGAATGCCCACCCGAGGCCGTACAGCAGCAGACCCAGCCCACCGAAGAAGGTGAGCACCACCAGCACACCCCGGACGATCAACGGGTCGATCCCTAAGCGGTAACCGATCCCGCCGGCCACGCCACCGATCCACCTCTCCTGGGTGCGGAACAGCCCCGATCGGCGGATCGAGTCGAAGAACGAGGCGCCCGGGGGCGGCGGAGGCTCCGAAGGGGCGCCGGGGCCGGGGGCGCTGGTGTTGTCCATACCCCTAGTCAAGCCCGGGCGGACCCGCCGGGACATCAGGGAAGCCCCTGAAAATGTCCGGGGAACCACCTGATCTGTGCCCGCGGGGGCCCTGGGGACACGCTCGCGTGTCACGATGAACACGTGAGCACCAGGACACCCGCGCGGCCGCTGCTGCGGCGCCCGGTGCAGGGCCGCTACGTGGCGGGAGTGTGCGCCGGCCTGGCGGACCATCTGCGCCTACCGGTGACGGTGGTGCGGTGGGGATTCGTGCTCGGTTCGCTCGCCCTCGGGGCCGGGGTCCTGATGTACCTGTGGTTGGCGCTGACCGTACCCAGCGGGGCCACCCCGCAGCGCGAACCCGGGCTGAGCCGCCTGATCCCGGCGTTGCGGGCGCCCAGCACCCAGGGCGTGGTGGGGCAGGTCGCACTGGCCGCGATGCTGCTGCTGGTGGCCCTGACCCTGGTGGCGATCCGCACCGGCGTCGACGTGGCCGGAACGTGGGTGCTGCCGCTGCTGGTGCTGGCCTGCGGTGCGGCCCTGGCGTGGAGCCAGCTGGATGCGATCGAGCACGGCGGTGTGCCGGACCGGTCCCGGGGCGCGGTGCTGCTCCGGGTGGGTGGCGGAGTGGCGCTGGCGATGGTCGGGGTGCTGTTGCTGATCGGCCAGGGACGCACGGCCGGGCAGATGCTGCAGATCGGTCTGGCGGTCGTGGTGGTGCTGGCCGGTGCCGCGCTGGTGCTGGCGCCGTGGTGGCTGCGGTTGTGGCGGGAACTCATCGCCGAACGAGCCGCCCGCGCCCGGGAGGCCGAGCGCGCGGATATCGCCGCCCACCTGCACGATTCGGTCCTGCAGACGCTCTCCTTGATCCGGGCCCGCAGCGGTGAGCCGGACACGGTCCAACGCCTGGCCCGGGCACAGGAACGGGAATTGCGCGACTGGCTGTACCGGGACCGGCCCGAGCCCGGTGATTCGACCGCGGTGGCCGTCCGGGACCTGGCCGCCGAGGTGGAGGACCTGCACGGCGCCACGATCGAGGTGGTGACGGTCGGGGACGGCACCCCGGATGACGGGACGCAGCACGTTCTGGCCGCCACCCGGGAGGCGCTCGTCAACGCCGTCGTCCACGCCGGCTCACCGGTGTCGTTGTACGCCGAGATCAACGACGAAGCGGTGGATGTGTTCGTCCGGGACCGCGGCGCCGGGTTCGACCCGGACCGGGTGGGCGAGGACCGGCACGGGTTGCGAGAATCGATCATCGGCAGGATGGACCGGCACGGCGGGACGGCACGGGTGCGCAGTCAGCCCGGGCGCGGCACCGAGATCCACCTGCGGATGCCGGTGAAGGGAGGACCGAATGGGTGAGGCAGCGACCTCCTCTCCGTTGCGCGTGGTCCTGGTGGACGACCATCGACTCGTGCGCACCGGGGTACGTGCCGAACTGGCCGACGACCTGGTGGTGGTCGGCGAGGCCGAGGACGTGCCCGGGGCGATCGAGGTGGTGCGCCGCACCGGACCCGACGTGGTGCTCCTGGATGTGCATCTTCCCGGCGGAGCGGGCGGCGGCGGGGCCGAGGTGCTCCGCGGGTGCGCGGACCTGCTCGGCCAGGTGCGGTTCCTGGCGCTGTCGGTCTCCGACGCCGCCGAGGACGTAGTCTCGGTGATCCGCGCCGGCGCCCGCGGGTACGTGACCAAATCCATCGACGGGGCCGAACTGTCCGATGCGGTGCGCCGCGTCGCCGGCGGTGATGCGGTCTTCTCCCCGCGGCTGGCCGGATTCGTGCTGGATGCGTTCGGCACCGCAGCGGCGGACGTGGCCACCCATGACGATGAGCTGGACCGGCTCTCTGCCCGGGAGCAGGAGGTGATGCGGCTCATCGCCCGCGGCTACACCTACCGCGAAGTGGGCGCGGAACTGTTCATCTCGATCAAGACGGTGGAGACGCACGTGTCGGCGGTGCTGCGGAAACTACAACTGTCCTCCCGGCACGAACTGACCCACTGGGCCGCCGCCCGGCGCCTGCTGTGAGCAGAATTACTATGGCACGTCGTAGAACTGGGGCGCCCGCGGCCGTCCGGTTCCGATGCGGCCACTAGGGTGGCGAGCATGGACATCGTGTACTCCCTCGTTCTGGTGCTGCACCTGCTGGGCTGGGCGATCGTGCTCGGCGGGGCCCTGGCGAACATGCGCGAGCCCAAACTGGCTCCCGGGGTGCTGCACGGCGCACTGACCGCGCTGATCGCCGGCATCGCGCTGGTCGGCCTGGCCGAGGCGACCAGCGGCGGACCGGATGAGATCAACCACATGAAGATCGGGATCAAACTGATCATCGCGCTGGTCGTGGCCGGGATGGCGATCTACGGGCGCCGCAACGACAACATCGTCAGCCGCGGATACCTGGGCGGTATCGCCGCGCTGACCGTGGTGAACGTGGCACTGGCCGTGATCTGGTGAGCCCCGGGCGAGCCCGGGCCCGGTTGTAGCGTGGCAGCAGGGCTGGCTGACAGGCGCTGGTCGCCGCGGTGCGCAGGGCCGCGGGCCGTCGCGCGCCCTGCCCAGTGGTGGCGACCGGCATGAGCCTCGGCCATGCCGCGGGGGCCGG
>CALKWS010000142.1 GCA_938004115.1 uncultured Ruaniaceae bacterium | reverse complement strand
CCCGTCGAGCAGGAAGTGGCTGAGCCCCCAGGGGGCGTAGGAGTCCGTCGACTCCGGCTCCGCCAGTAGGCAGACGCCCAGGGTGGACAGTGTCACCCCCGTCGGGGCGCGCCCTGCCGGATGAGGTCCACACAGTGCTGGATCCAAGGAGAGCTCAAGCGCGAACTGAACTTCCTCGGGGAGCAGGACCCGAGCGTCGACGAGGAGATCGCGCTGGTCACGGAGGCATGCCCCTAGGCGACGCCCCGAGTTTCCGAATGGCCTTCGCCACTGAGGGACCACAACTGATCGCGCACGGCATCGAACAGGCTCAGAGGCCGAGCTCCCGCATGAACTCCTCGTGGGAAACTCGCCCCGTACTGACCTCCCTCGTGGCCAACACCGTCTCTCTCGCGCTCGTCGTGGGGGTCGCGTTCATCTTCGGGTTCCGCTCCGGAGCGAGCGCGCTGGAATGGCTTGCCGTGGCCGGCATCCTGCTCTTGTTCACCCTCGCGCTCACTTGGCTCGCCGTGATCGCGGGACTGTCGGCGAAGACCGTCGACGGTGCGAGCGCGTTCTCGTACCCGCTCATCTTCCTGCCGTTCATCAGCTCGGCGTTCGTACCGACCGACAGCATGCCGGCCGCCGTGGCGTGGTTCGCCGAGAACCAGCCGGTGACGCCCATCGTCGACACCATCCGGAGCCTGTTCGCCCAGCAACCCGTCGGCACCGACATCTGGGTCACGCTCGCGTGGTCCGTCGGGATCCTCGTGGTGGCGTACTTCCTCGCCCTGGCGGAATACCGTCGGCGGATCGCCGGTTGAGGCAGGTCGATCCCGACGCCGTGCGCCGCGGCCTCCCAGAATGGGGTAATTGTTCGAGAATGGGCACGATCTATTACGGCGGTTCCGCCACCCCCATCCACATCGAAGACCCGCCCTGGCGCACCTAAAGGTCGTCATCGCCACCAAGCCGGCTGTGGGAACTAACAAGCGATACCCGCACAACGGGGGACGTCTCGCGGAGGAGCGCGAGTTGCGAGAGGTCCGCACGCACGGACCGTTGATGCCGACCAGCAGTCCTGTCGGTGCCGCTGACCCGCAGGTCGGGAAGCGGGATACGGAGCGTCTGGCACATCGACTCAACCAGGTCTTCATCAAGGTGTGCCACCCACCCGCTTCCGTCGCTGTAGCGTCGATGACGAGTAATCTCAGCCTGCACCCAAGCCCAGAATGCCGTTGACATCAACGATGGAATGGCGTCGTGCAATGCGTCATACTCCGCAATCTCATCATCGGAATCAACGCCGAGTGGACGCCACCCTTCCTCGGGACATCACTTACCGCCAGGCGCTGCGTTACACATTGAATCTAAACTCCACCACGTCGCCGCAGATACCAACCTCTGGAGAAGTTAGCTACTCCCCGGGTTTGACCTTGTCGTAACGGCAAGGTTTACCGTCTCTTGCTATGACTATTTCAGTGATTGACAGCGCGTCGAGCATGCGCCGAGTGCTCGCAGCGACACCCGATGACCGCGCCGATCTGGTCCGTGAGATGTGGTCTCCCCTGGCTGGGATGTACCACTTCATCCCGGGAGGGATCGACATGGCCACCGTGCACCGACAGAACTTCGGCTTCGACTGGGAGGGCGCAACCGAACCGATCCAGGGGGCCCTCGAGCGTCTCGTCGAGGCAGACGCCTGGAACCGCATCACTACGGCGCTCGAGTCCGGAGCCGCGGCACTCCGGGCAGCTGCCCCGGGCATCGAGGTGCCCGATCTGCAGGTGCTCCTCGTGTTAGGCGATCCCGACAACAAGCACTTCGTCGACGAGATCCAGGGGCTGTCCGCATTCGGTGGAATCAGCGGCTACATCACCATCACCGTCTGGCCCACGCCCCAGGTTCTGGAGCGACTCGAAGCGATTGCCGTTCATGAACTGCACCACAATGTGCGGTACTCGCCGGGCGGAGTCGTATGGGACCCGATGACGGTCACCGTCGGCGAGCAGGTAATCTCGGAAGGGCTTGCGGACGTGTTCGCTGCGGAGCTGTTCGGCGACCGCGGGTACACGCATTTCGTCAGTGAAAGCACCCACAACGATGCCGAAGTCCTTGCGAAGGTCGCAAGCGGGCTGCACGTCACAGGCATGCAGAACTTCACGGCGTGGGTGCATGGTGACGCGAGCGCGCGCCTCCTCGGCGCAGAGCCAGTTGGTCTGCCCACGGGTGCTGGCTACGCAGCCGGCATACGGCTAGTTCGCGCCTACCTCGATGCCACAGGAGCCACCGCGGCACAGAGCATTGCCGTGCCTGTGGACGAGGTTCTGCGTGTCGCCGCGCCTCAACTGGGCTTGCGCCTCAATCGGGAAGAATGAGAACGACGTCAACCAGCTGGAGGCAGTCCGTGGAGTGGACCGTGCACGAGCTCGCAGAACGTGCGGGCATCAGCGGGCGAACGCTGCGTCACTACCACCAGATTGGGCTGCTCGAGCCAGACCGCGTCGGGTCCAACGGTTACCGGTACTACGGGCCCGACGCAGTCTCCCGCCTGCAGCGAATCCTGCTGTTGCGAGAAACGGGCATGCCGCTGGCCGACATCGCGGACGTACTTGATGTGCCCACAACTCCTGAGGTGGAAGTCCAAGCGCTCACCGGGCACTTGGAGCATCTCGCTAGGGAACGCGACTCTCTGAATCGACGCATCAACGCGGTGGAGCACACCTTGTCCATGCGTCGCCAGGGCCGCGAACCTCGCATGGATGTCATGCTCGAGGGATTCAACGACCGATATGAGGTTGAGGTCGTCGAGCGCTGGGGCCGCGACGCATTCGACGCATCGAATCAGTGGTGGCACGGGAAATCGGTCCAGCAGCAAAAGGCATGGAAAGTCAGAGCCGACGCCCTACTCACCCGGTGGCGTGTGATCCAGCAGGAAGGACATGAACTGGACTCCGCGATAGCGCAGGAGCACGCGGCCGTTCACGTGGAGTGGTTCAAGGAGATTCCGGGAACTCCTACCCATGCAGGCGACACGGCGAAGTCCGTCGACATGATCCGTGGTCTCGCAGACCAGTACGAAACGAACCCCGACTTCCATGTCGCCTTCGGAACCCCGGAGGCCGCAAGTTTCGCTGCAAACGCGTTGCGACTTCACGTGCGAGGACTAAAGCCTTCTCCTGCGGATGACCTCAGAGGTTAATTTGAAAATCTAAACTCCACCGAGTTCCGGCACGGAGCAACCTCTGCACAGCTGACAGCCGCGCAGAACCGTCGAATGCGACCGGGCATTCTGTTTCACTGGAGATCATGAACCTCGAACCGACGGATCCTTTGACGCGCGTCCCGTTCCCTTTGAAGGGCAAGTCCGCTGTCGTGACCGGGGTCAGCCGCCGCGCGGGAATCGGGTACGCCATCGCATGCAGACTCGCCGCATACGGAGCCAACGTGTTTTGTCACCACTTCTCCCCACATGATGCCGAGCAGGAGTGGGGCAGCGACGACATCACCGCTGTACTCGAAGGCGTTCGATCACACGCCGTGGGCGATGCACGAGTTGCTGACTTCCACGCCGATCTGACCGAGCCAAACGCCGCCGAGCAGGTGATCGACGCAGCCGTGAGCGAGTTCGGCCATGTCGATGCATTGGTCTGCAATCAAGCGCTATCAGGATCCGACGGCCCCATCGGTGAGTTGAGTGCCGCAGATCTCGACCAACACTGGGCAGTCGACGCACGCGCTTCGATTCTGCTCGCCCAGTCCTTCGCTACACATCACGTCCCGGGGACGCCGGCGTCAATCGTCTTCCTCACATCGGGACAGGACCTCGGCCCGATGCCCGGCGAGGTCGCATATGCAGCAGCCAAGGCCGCGATTGCCGGAGTGACGACGACGATCGCCGATCAACTCGCCGACGACGGCATTCGGGTGAACACCATCAATCCAGGCCCCGTCGACACCGGGTATCTCACCGACGACATGTGGCAGTTCGTGAAGCCCATGTTCCCGTTCGGGCGATACGGACAACCGGACGACCCTGCGCGCCTTATCGCGTGGCTCGTAACCGACGAGGCATCGTGGCTCACAGGCCAGATCATCAATACCGAGGGCGGGTTCGGGCGCTGGCGTCCCCGCGGAAGCTAACCTTCAGACGTTGAACCGGAACTCCACCACGTCGCCGTCGGCCATCACGTAGTCTTTGCCTTCCATCCGCACCCGCCCCCGCGCGCGGGCCTCGGCCATCGACCCGGCGTCCACCAGATCCTCGAAGGACACCACCTCGGCCTTGATGAAGCCCTTCTGGAAGTCGGTGTGGATCACCCCGGCCGCCTGCGGCGCGGTCCAGCCCTTCTCGATGGTCCAGGCACGGGCCTCCTTGGGGCCTGCGGTCAGGTAGGTCTGCAAGCCCAAGGTGTCGAACCCCACCCGGGCCAACTGGTCCAGCCCCGATTCCTCCTGGCCGGACTCGGCGAGCATCTCCGCGGCCTCGTCCGGTTCCAGTTCCACCAGTTCGGCCTCAAACTTGGCATCCAGGAAGATCGCCTCGGCCGGTGCCACGAGTTCCCGCAACTCAGCCTGCATCGCCTCGTCGGCCAGCCCGTCGTCGTCGGTGTTGAACACGTAGATGAACGGCTTGGCGGTCATCAACCCGAACTCGGCCACCAGGTCCAGGTCAAGTCCCGCCTGCGCCGCGCCGGCCGAGACCAGCGTGCCGGCCTCCAGCAACTCCAGCGTCTTCTGTGCCGCCTCCATCACTTCCGGTTCGATGCGTTTGCCGCGCAGTTCCTTCTCCAGGCGCGGCATCGCCTTCTCCAGGGTCTGGATGTCGGCCAGGATCAGTTCGGTGTTGATGGTCTCGATGTCATCGGCCGGGGACACCTTGCCGTCCACATGGGTCACGTCGGGGTCGGAGAAGGCGCGGGTCACCTGGCAGATCGCGTCCGCCTCCCGGATGTTGGCCAGGAACTGGTTGCCCAGCCCCTCCCCCTCGCTGGCGCCCTTGACGATGCCGGCGATGTCCACGAACGAGACCGTGGCCGGCAGGATCTTCTCCGACCCGAAGATCTTGGCCAGCACCTCCAGCCGGTCATCGGGCAGCGGTACCACCCCGATATTCGGCTCGATGGTGGCGAACGGGTAGTTCGCCGCGAGCACGGTCGCGCGGGTCAGCGCGTTGAACAGGGTGGACTTGCCGACGTTGGGCAGCCCGGCGATTCCGATAGTGAGAGCCACGTGGCACGAGTCTACTGTCCGCCCCATCGTTACCCACGGGCGGGCGCGGACGACTACGTCACAGCACCGGCGCCGTCGTGCGTTCGGTCACAACTCCCCGTACGGCACATCGGGATTCGCGAGGGACTCCGGGTTCACCCGCGTGCCGGCGGAGATGATCGGGCCCACCTCATCGGGCACGTCCCACACGTTGACGTTCATCGCCGCCTTGATCCGGCGGTCCCCGTCGAGCCAGAACGCGACGAACTCCCGGCCCTCCAGGTCGCCACGGACCACCACCTGCTCATAACTCCCCGGCGTGGCGTGCCCGATGTACTCCATGCCCAGGTCGTACTGGTCGGTGTAGAAGTACGGCAAGGCGGTGTAGGGCTCGGTGCCGCCGAGCAGCGCCGCCGCGGCCGCGGCCGGTTGGTTCAGCGCGTTGGCCCAGTGCTCCACCCGGACCCGGTGGCCCAGCACCGGGTGGTCATGGTTGGCGATGTCGCCGACGGCGAACACGTCCGGGTCGCTGGTGCGCAACTGCGCATCCACGAGCACGCCGTTATCGGTGGCCAGCCCGGCCAGGGTGGCCAGGTCCACATCCGGTCGCACACCGATGCCCACCACGATCGCGTCGGTCTCGATGTGGGTGCCATCGGCCAGGCGCACCCCGGTGGCCCGCTCCCCGCGCACGGAGATCTCCTCCACCTGGGCGCCCAGCCGCAGGTCCACCCCGTGGTCGCGATGCAGGTCGGCGAACACCGGGGCGATCTGCTCCCCGAGCACCCCGAGCAGCGGGAGTTCGGCCATCTCGATCACGGTGACGTCGGTGCCGACCATCCGGGCGGCCGCGGCCACCTCCAGCCCGATCCACCCGCCGCCGATGATCGCCAGGTGCCGGCCCGAGCCGAAGGTGGCACGGATGGCATCGGAGTCCTCCCGGGTGCGCAGGTAGTGCACCCCGCTGGCGTCCGCCCCCGGGATGCCCAGTCGCCGGGGGATGGAGCCGGTGGCGAGCACGAGTTTGCCGTAGTTGATGTTCGTGCCGTCATCCAGGCCGAGCAGGTGACCGGCCGCATCCAGGGAGGTGGCCTGCACCTCCAACCGCAGATCGACCCCATGGTCGGCGTACCACTGCCCCGGCAGGGCCAGCGCGTCATGGAAGGACGACTTGCCCATCAGGTAGTCCTTGGACAGCGGCGGGCGCTCATAGGGCAGATGCGGTTCGGCCGCGATCAGGGTCAGCGGCCCGGCGTACCCCTGGTCACGCAGCCCCTGGGCGGTCTTGGCCCCCGCCAGCCCGCCGCCAACGATCACGATGTGGGAGGTCATCGTCCCCTCCTTGGCCAACGAGAGGTGATGAGCAGGGCGCGGTGGGCGTCTTGCCCGCCAGCCGCAGGTGCGCTGGTGGCTCAAGCGTTCTCCTCCCGGGCAGTTTGGTCAAGCCGAACGCGGCCGGGACGACGGCGGAACACCTGGCCCGCAGATGAGCGCACCTGCGCAGGTGGCCGGGTGCGGGCGGCCCGGGGAACCCGGCCGGCCAGTCCGCGCCCGTTCCGGTCGGGTGCCGGGCGGCGTCGGGACACCCGATCTGCCGGGTGTGCGGCCAGTCGGAGGAGGCGATGTCAGTGCCTCGTGGTTGCCTGTGGGCATGGAGTTCACACACGTGCTGATGATCGTCGTCGCGCTGCTCGTCGGCCTGGCCGGCGGCGTCCTGCTGGCCCGCGTCCGCGCCACCGCCCGGACCGAGGAACTGAGCGCGCGTGCCACGGCCGCGGAGCGGGAACTGGCCGCCGTGCGCCAGATGCACACCGAGCAGCTGCAGGCCGAACGAGACGCGGCCGTCGAACGGTTGCAGAGCGAACGCGCCGACGCCGTGCAGCGGCTGGAGGAGGAACGTGCCGCCGCGGCTGAGCGCCTGAGCGCCCGGGAGCGGGAACTGGCCGAGCGGCTGCGCGCCCGGGAGCAGGAACTGCAGCAACTGCTGGACTCCGAGCGGGAGGCCGCCAAGGCCCGGGTGGAGGAGGTGCGGGCGGACCACAAGCGTCTGGCCGATGAGTTCGAGGCCCTGTCCCGCAAGGCCCTGGAGGCCAACTCCCGCACCTTCCTGGAGCAGGCCAGCGAACGGTTCAAGCGTGCGGAGGACGCCAGTGTGTCGGAACTGGCCAAGCGCGAGGAGGCGATCAAGTCGCTCGTGGAGCCGTTGCAGCGGACCTTGGGCGAGGTGAAGAAGGAGATGAGCTCGGCCGAGAAGGCCCGCCTGGAGGCCCACACCGCATTGCACGAACAGGTCCAGGCGATGCGGGACTCCTCCGACACCCTGCGCACCGAGACGAACCAGTTGGTCACCGCGCTGCGCGCCCCGCAGGTACGCGGACGGTGGGGCGAGTTGCAGTTGCGGCGGGTGGTGGAGGCCGCCGGCATGGTCGAGCACGTGGACTTCACCGAACAGGAGCGGCTCAACGACGGCGCCCTGCGTCCGGACCTGGTGGTGAAACTGCCCGGGGACAAGCAGATCGTGGTCGACTCCAAGGTCTCCTTCAACGGCTACCTGGAGGCGATGGAGGCCCGGGACGAGGAGACGCGGGCGAATCGGTTGAAGGCCCACGCCCGGCACCTGCGCCAGCACATCGACGACCTGGACTCCAAGGCGTACTGGGAGCACATCACCGGTGCCCCGGAGTTCACCGTGATGTTCGTGCCCGCCGAGGCGTTCCTGAACGCCGCCCTGGAGCAGGACCCCACCCTGCTGGAGCACGCGTTCGCCAAGAACGTCGTGGTGGCCACCCCGCCCACGCTGGTCGCGCTGCTGCGGACCGTGGGCTACACCTGGCGCCAGGAACTCCTGGCCGCCGAGGCGCAGCAGGTGTTCACCGTCGGCCGGGAACTGCACAAGCGCCTGGCCACCTTCGGGGAGCACCTGCAGAAGGTCGCCCGGCGGCTGAACTCCACGGTGGAAGCGTTCAACGCCATGAACGCGTCCCTGGACTCCCGGCTGGTGACCCAGGCCCGGAAGTTCTCCAGCCTGCAGGGCCTGGAGCCCTCGCTGGATGTGCCACCGCCGCTGGAGGTGCTGGCGGTCGCTGCGCACAAGGAGGACCTGTACCCCGGCGAGGCCGAGGATGGTTCCGTGCGCGGGCAGATCGAGGAGCGCGACGAGAACACCCGATTGGTCGAGTCAGCCGAGAAGGTTGCGCGGAAGGTGAGCGACTCGGACGACGCCGGCAAGCACGCCGACGGTGAGGCGCCCGGCGCCACCGCGTGACCGCGTGATCACGCGTCACCGACGAGGGTCGCTGCTACGGGGCCGGCCGGCCCCGAGGCCCGGGATGCTCAGACCGGCGTGATCTGCAGTTCCGGCCGGTGGGTGCGCACTGGTTTGCCGGCCTTCTTCAGGTCGCTGCGCAGTTCCTTGGGCAGGGAGAACATCAGGTCCTCGGTGGCGGTGCGCACTTCCTCCAGGTCGGAGAAGCCCAGGGAGTCCAACCGCTCGATCACCTCACGCACCAGGATCTCCGGGACCGAGGCACCGGAGGTGACCCCGACGGTGGTGGCGCCTTCGACCCAGGCGTCGTCGAACTCCTTGACCCGGTCCACCCGGTAGGCGGCGCCCGCACCGGCGTCCAGGGCCACTTCCACCAGCCGCACCGAGTTGGAGGAGTTGGCCGAGCCCACCACGATCATCACGTCGACCTGCGGAGCGATCTTCTTCACTGCGACCTGACGGTTCTGGGTGGCGTAGCAGATGTCGTCGCTGGGCGGATCCTGCAG
>CALKWS010000141.1 GCA_938004115.1 uncultured Ruaniaceae bacterium | reverse complement strand
GCCGGTGAGTCCGACGTCGATGAAGTCGGCGCCGACGGAGCGCACCTCCTCGGCGGACTCGGGCCGGATGTCGTTGGCGGCGACCTTGGCCCCGAGCCGCCGGGCGGTGGCGATGGCCTGCAGTCCGGCCACGCCCACCCCGAGCACGATCACCTTCGCCGGGGGCACCGTGCCGGCGGCGGTCATGGCCAGCGGGAAGAACCGGGGCAGTCTGATGGCGGCCTCGAGCACGGCGCGGTAGCCGGCGGTGAACGACTGGGAGGACAGGACGTCCATCGCCTGGGCGCGGGAGGTGCGCGGGAGTTTCTCGAAGGACAGTGTGGTGATCCGGGCGGCATTGAGCGCCTCGATCATGGCTGGGCCGCCGGCGTCGTGCGCAGGTGCGGAAGCGGGAGCGCCCGAAGGCTCGGGTCCGGGGCCGGCTGCGGGTGCGTGGTGCGCGGTGCTTGCGGGTTCGGGGACGGGGGCGCCCGCGGGCTCGACGACGCCGGTCAGTCCGATGGTGATCATGCCGGGCGGCAGGGCGGCGATGCGTACCGGATCCAGCGGTCGCACGTGGGCCAGCACCTGTGCCCGGCCGAGTTCTTCCGCCAAGTCCCGCCCGGTGGCGACCACCGCGCCGGCTTCGCGGTAGGCGTCGTCGCTGTGCAGGGAAAGGGTTCCTGCCCCGGATTGCACCACGACGCGTAGCCCGGTGCGCACGAGTTGGGTGACCACCTCGGGCACGAGGGCGACCCTGGTCTCCGGTTCCGGTTCCCGGAGGGCCACCACGGTGTTCACATCGCCAGAGTAGGGCGAAGGCGGCCGAATCGGTGGTGCTTTTGGATGCTCAGGTACCGCCTTGGGCGGCGATGATGGCCGCTTCCCGCCGGGCCTCCGCGGGGTCGAGGTACTCCCCGCCCCGACGGGTGGGAGTAAGTCCCGGCGCCGCCGCATCCCCGGGCGGGTCGGGCCGTGGGTTCTCGCCCGCGTCGGGCCGCGGGGAGGTGAACCGGTACAGCAGGGGCCGAGCGTTGGGCAGGTTCAGCGCCGAGACCTCGCGTTCGTCCAGGTCGTCGATCACCGCGCACAGGGCGCGCAGGGAGTTGCCGTGGGCCACCACGAGCAGATCCTCACCGCCCGCGAGCGCGGGTTGGAGCACGCGATGCCACCAGGGTTCGATCCGCGCCACCACGTCCCGTAGCGATTCGGTGGCCACCAGCGCCTCCGGCGGCAACCGGTCGAAAGGGGCCAGCCGGCGCCATAACTCCAGGGTCGACTCGGGCAACGGGGGCGGGCGCCCGGCGTAGGAGCGCCGCCAGTATAGGAACGACTCCTGTCCGTAGCGCTCGCGCACCTCGGCCTTCTGCAGCCCGGACAGCGCGCCGTAGTTACGCTCGTTCAGTTCCCAGTGCCGTTCGATCCCGCCCCGGTAGCCGATCTGCCCGGCCACCAGCTCGGCGGTGCGCCAGCCCCGCACCAGCCACGAGGTGATGATCAGCGTGGGCCGAAAGCCCACGTGCCGCAGCCGTGCCCCCGCCAGGGCGCAATCGCGCTCCCC
>CALKWS010000140.1 GCA_938004115.1 uncultured Ruaniaceae bacterium | reverse complement strand
CGGCCAGCCACCGCACGGCCAGCCGCCGCAGGGCGGCGGGTACAGTGCCCCGCCCCCGCCGCCCGGAAACTAGCCCAACCGCTCCAGGACTTCCTCGATCCCGTCGAAGACCTCATTGGGCCGGTACGGGAACCGTTCGATCTCCTCGGGCCGGGTGGACCCGGTGAGCACCAGGTAGGTGCGCAGTCCCGCTTCCATCCCGGCCACGATGTCGGTGTCCATCCGGTCCCCGATCATCGCGGTCTGCTCGGAGTGCGCGTCGATGCGGTTCAGCGCGGTGCGGATCATCACCGGGTTGGGTTTGCCCACGAAGTAGGGCTGGCGCTCGGTGGCGGCGGTGATCATCGCGGCCACCGCACCGGTGGCCGGGACCGGCCCCGCGGTGGAGGGGCCGGTGACATCGGGGTTGGTGGCGATGAACCGGGCGCCTTCGCTGACCAACCGGATCGCCCGCGTGATCGCCTCGAACGAGTAGGTACGGGTCTCGCCGAGCACCACGAAGTCGGGGTCGGTATCGGTGAGGGTATAACCCTGCTCGTACAGCGCGGTGGTCAGCCCCGCCTCTCCGATCGCGTACGCGCTCCCGCCGGGGATCTGGTCGGCCAGGAACTTCGCGGTGGCCAGGGCGGAGGTCCAGATATCGGACTCGACCACCTCGATACCGGACAGCCGCAACCGGGCCGCGAGGTCGCGCGGGGTGAAGATCGAGTTGTTCGTCAGGATCTGGAACGGGATCGCCCGCTCCCGGAGGGTGCTGATGAACTGCGCCGCACCGGGCAGGGCGTGCTCCTCATGCACCAGCACCCCGTCCATGTCGGTCAGCCAGTTCACGATCGGCTCGCTCATCACAGTCCTTCCCGGGCCGCGGGTGCGTGCAGGACGCTCCCTGACGGGAGGCGCCCCTCGGCGGGCGGCGCCTCCTCCTGCGCCCACCTTATGGCCCGGCGCTCCGGCCGCACAGTGTGCGGAGATGAGCCCGCGCTCCACCGCATCCCCCGGGCGCCGCATGACGCGCCGCAGGCCGCTCGCGCCGGGCGATACTGGGACGGTGAACGATCATGAGCCGGCGCCACCCGGTCAGGGTGTGGGGCCCTGGCCCGGCGGGCCCGACCACTGGCCGGACGACGACCGGTTCGACCCCGACCTGCTCGAACACGGGGACCGGCGCAACGTGGTGGACCGGTACCGGTACTGGCGCCTGGAGGCCATCAAGGCCGACCTGGACACCCACCGGCATCCCTTCCACGTGGCGATCGAGAACTGGGGGCGGGACTTCAACATCGGCTCGGTGGTGCGCAGTGCGAACGCGTTCGGAGCGGCCGCCGTACACATCGTGGGCCGGCGGCGGTGGAACCGGCGCGGGGCCATGGTCACCGACCGGTACCAGCACATCCACCACCACGAGACCGTCGAGGACCTGGTCGACTGGGCCCGCGAGCGGGACCTGCCGATCATCGGTGTGGACAACCTGCCAGGCTCGGTGCCGCTGGAGCACCGCGCACTGCCGGCCGCCTGCGTCCTGCTGTTCGGGGAGGAGCGGGCCGGGCTCAGCCCGGCGGCGCAGGCCGCCTCGGAGCAGGTCGTGCACATCACCCAGTACGGGTCCACCCG
>CALKWS010000139.1 GCA_938004115.1 uncultured Ruaniaceae bacterium | reverse complement strand
ACGCCCCGAGGGCTCACTCCTCGAGGGCGACGCCGATGTACTTGGTCTCCAGGAACTCCTCGATACCGACCGTGCCGCCCTCGCGACCCAGGCCGGATTCCTTGATGCCGCCGAAGGGGGCGGCCGGATTGGACACCACGCCCTGGTTCAGGCCCACCATGCCCGACTCCAGCTTCTCGGCCATCCGCAGGCCCCGGTCCAGGTTCGTGGTGTACACGTAGGAGACCAGGCCGTACTGGGTGTTGTTGGCCGCCGCCAGCACCTCCTCCTCGGTGTCGAACGGGGTCAGGGGGGCCACCGGGCCGAAGATCTCCTCGGTCCCCATCCGCGCATCGGCGGGCACATCGCTGAGCACCGTGGGCGGATAGAAGAACCCCTCGCCGTCGGCCTCCTGACCACCGGTGAGCACCTTGGCACCGCGCTGGACCGCATCGGCGACCAGTTCGGTGACCTTCTCCCGGGCGGCCTGGTCGATCAACGGCCCCACGTTCACCCCCTCCTCGGTGCCCGGCCCCATCCGCAGGGCACCCATCCGCTCGGTCAGGCGCCGGGAGAACTCCTCCATCACACCGCGCTGGACGTAGATCCGGTTCGCCGCCGTGCACGCCTCCCCCATGTTGCGCATCTTCGCCAGGAACGCCCCTTCCACGGCCTTGTCCAGGTCGGCGTCGTCGAACACGATGAACGGTGCGTTGCCGCCCAGTTCCATCGAGGTGCGCAACACCTTGTCCGAGCACTGCTCCAGGAGCTTCTTGCCCACCGCGGTGGACCCGGTGAAGGACAACTTCCGCGCCAGCCCGGACCGGATCAGCGGCTCCATCACCCCACCGGCGTCGGTGGTGGTGACCACGTTCACCGCCCCCGCGGGCAACCCCACCTCGCGCAGGATGTCCACCAGCGCCAGCATCGACAGCGGCGTCTGGGCGGCGGGCTTGATCACCGAGGTGCAGCCTGCGGCGATCGCCGGGCCGAGCTTGCGGGTGCCCATGGCCATCGGGAAGTTCCACGGGGTGATCAACAGCGACGGACCCACCGGCTGCTTGGCGATGATGAACCGGGCCCCACCGGCCGGCGCCGCCTGGTACCCACCGGAGATCCGCAGCGCATCGCCCGCCGAGTGCCGGAAGAACTCCGCCGCGTAGGCGATCTCCCCCTTGGCCTCGGCCAACGGTTTGCCCATCTCCAGGGTCATCACCAGCGCCAACTCATCGATGCGCTCGTGCATCAGGTTGAAGGCATCCACCAGGATCTCGTGGCGCCGCTTGGCCGGCAGCGCGCCGAACTCCTCCTGCGCGGCCACCGCCGCCTCCAGCGCCCTGCGCCCATCGGCGGGGCTGGCGTCGGCCACCCGGGTCAGCACCTGCCCGGTGGCGGGGTTGAGCACATCGAGTTGCGCCCCGTTCTCCGCCTCCACCCACTGTCCGTCGATGAACAGGCCGGTCGGGATTCCTTCGGGGAGTTGCTGGGCCATGAGAGACGTCCTTTCGCGTGACGGACCTACCGGACTGACGACACCCCTCCCCGGCGCGTCCTGCTGGTGCGGGATGGGTGAATTGCTGATTTGCTGCCAAGGTACGCGTTCGGTGTGGCCGGGACCACTGCGAGCGTGATACGTATAGGTGGCAGATTGTCGACAATCCTACACGGGAGTTATCACCATGGCTGAACTGTCCCCCATCCTCAAACAAGCCACCGGCGTCCTGGCGGCCCGGGGGCAGGGCGCGGAGATCTGGGATGAAGACGATCGCCGGTACCTGGACTTCACCGCCGGCATCGGCGTCACCAGCACCGGGCACAGCCATCCCAAGGTGGTGGCTGCCGCCCAGGAGCAGATCGGCAAGATCATCCACGCCCAGTACACCACCGTGCGCCACCGGCCCCTGCTGGAGCTGAGCGAGCGGCTCTCGGAGGTGCTGCCCCAGGGCCTGGACTCGGTGTTCTTCGCAAACTCCGGGTCCGAGGCGGTCGAGGCCGCCCTGCGGCTGGTCCGTCAAGCCACCGGCCGGCCGAACATCATCGCGTTCCACGGCGGCTTCCACGGGCGCACGGTGGCCGCGGCCTCGCTGACCACCTCGGGCACGAAGTTCCGCTCCGGGTTCGCCCCGTTGATGGCCGGCGTGCACGTCTCCCCCTTCCCGGACCCCAGCCACTTCGGCTGGACCCAGCAGGAGGCCACCCGGTTCGCGCTGAACCAGTTGGATTACACCCTGCAGACGATGAGCGCCCCGGAGGACACCGCCGCGTTCATCGTGGAGCCGGTGCTCGGTGAGGGCGGCTACGTGCCGGCCAACGCCGAGTTCTTCGCCGGGCTGCGCGAGCGCGCCGATCGGCACGGGATCCTGCTGATCGTCGATGAGATCCAGACCGGCTGGGGCCGCACCGGGGAGTTCTGGGGCGGGGACCACTTCGACGCCAAACCCGACGTGATCACCACCGCCAAGGGCCTGGCCTCCGGGTTCCCGCTGTCGGCGATCGCCGCCTCCGAGGAACTGATGAGCAAGGCGTGGGCCGGCTCCCAGGGCGGCACCTACGGTGCCAACGCCGTGGCCTGCGCTGCCGCCCTGGCCACCATGGAGGTCATCCAGGAGGAGAACCTGGTGGCCAACTCCCGTGAGCGCGGCGCGCAACTACGGGGGCTGCTGGAGCAGGTGGCCGGTGAGCACGCGGAGATCACCGACGTGCGCGGACTGGGCCTGATGATCGGCAACGAGTTCCGCGACGCCGACGGCCGCCCGGATGGCAAGACCGCGGCGGCGGTGCAGCAGGAGGCCGCCAAGCGCGGGTTGCTGCTGCTGACCTGTGGCCCGTGGGGCCAGGTGGTGCGGTTCATCCCGGCGCTGGTGGTCAACGAGGCGCAGGTGGCCGAGGCTGGCCAGATCTGGGCCGAGTCCGTCAAGGCGGTGCTCTGAGCCGGCGGGGGCGCTCCGGCTGAGCGCTGATCGGCGCCGGCCCGGTGGGTACCGACCCGCCGGGCCGGCGC
>CALKWS010000138.1 GCA_938004115.1 uncultured Ruaniaceae bacterium | reverse complement strand
GCGCTCTGGGCGGCCTCGCGCACCCCGGCATCGAACTGGGACTCCAGTTCCCGCAGATAGTCCACATCGGCGGTGATGCCGGTCTGCTCCATCTCGGCCAGCACCCAGGACACCGGCAGTTCCACGTCCTGCATCAGTGAAGTGGCCGCGCGGGCCTCCACCTCCTGCGCCAGCGCGTCGGTGAGCTGACGCACGGCGGCCGCCCGGGTGGCGGCCAGGGTGGCCTCGTTGGGGCCGGCCAGGTCCAGGGTCTGCTGTCCGTCGTCGTCCTCGGTACGAAGTTCGCGCTGCAGGTGACGCACGGTCAGGTCCGCCAGGGCGTAGCTGCGCTGGTCGGGGTAGCACAGGTAGGCGGCCAGGGCGGTGTCGAACTCCACCCCGGCCAGGGTGAACCCGCGGCCGGTCAACCGGTGCCAGGCCACCTTCGCCTCGTGCAAGGTCTTCGGTGCCTGGGCGTCGGCGAGCCAGGCGGCGAGGGCTTGCTCCTGCTCGGGCGTGACGTCGGTGAGATCGACGTCGATCGCCGTTCCGTCGTCGTCGGAAATCGCCACCGCCCACGCATCCGCACCCGCCGGGCCGCCGGTGCCGCGCACGTCCACCCCCAGCAACCTTCCGCGCCGCGCCTCCAGCCAAGCCTCCAACGGCTCCTCGCTGAGGGTCACATCGAACGCGCCGGCCTCGGCCGACTCGGCGTCGCTGGGCTCCATGGCGAACAACCGGTCCCGCAGCACCCGGAACTCCAGGGCGTCGAACACCTGGTGCACCTGTTCGCGCTGGTAGGGACGGCGCGCCAGATCATCGAGGGTGAAGGGCACCTCCACGTCCTGACGCAACTCGTTCAACTGCCGGTTCAGGATCACCTGGTCCAGGTGGTCACGCAGGTTCTGCCCGGCCTTGCCCTTGATCTGCGGGGCGTGGGCGATAATGCCCTCCAGGTCCTCATAAGCCCCGATCCACTTCGCGGCGGTCTTGGGCCCCACCCCGGGCACCCCGGGCAGGTTGTCACTGGTCTCCCCCACCAGCGCCGCCAGGTCGGAATAGCGGGCCGGGGGCACCCCGTACTTCTCCTGCACCGCATCCGGGGTCATCCGCACCAGGTCCGAGACCCCCTTGCGCGGGTAGAGCACCGTGGTGGTCTCATCGACCAGTTGGAAGGTGTCCCGGTCCCCGGAGCAGATGAGCACCTCCATGCCGGCGCCCTTGCCCTGGGTGGCGTAGGTGGCCAGCACGTCATCGGCCTCGAACCCCTCCACGCCCAGTGCCGCCACGCCGAGGGCCTTGAGCACCTCCTCGATCAACGGGATCTGCCCGCGGAACTCATCGGGGGTCTCATCCCGGGTGGCCTTGTAGGCCTCGTAGGTCTCCTTGCGGAACGTCTGGCTGGACACGTCGAAGGCGACCGCCAGGTGCGTGGGCGCCTCATCACGCAGCAGGTTGATCAGCATCGAGGTGAACCCGTAGACCGCGTTGGTGGTCTGCCCGGTGGTGGTGGAGAAGTTCTCCGCGGGGAGGGCGAAGAACGCCCGGTAGGCCATCGAGTGGCCGTCGATGAGCAGGAGTTTCGGTCGCGCAGTGTCACTCACAGGTGCCACCCTATGACCCATGACCCACACCGAGCAGTATCCGCCCGAGGCCCTGGCCGACACGTTGATCACGCGCATGGGTATCGAGCTGGAGCAGATCACCCCCGAGGGTGCCAGCGGGCGTATGCCGGTGGCCGGCAACACCCAGCCGGCGAAGATCCTGCACGGTGGCGCCAGTGCCGTGCTGGCCGAGACTCTGGCCTCGGTAGCCGCACATGCCCACGCCCAGGGCATCGATGCCGCCCGGACCGCCGCCGGGGTGGACCTGAACATCACCCACCACCGGGCGGTGCGGTCCGGCTGGGTGCACGGCCGGGCCAGCGCGTTGTACCTGGGCGGGAGAACGGCCAGTTACGAGATCGTCATCACGAACGACGACGGCGCCCGGGTGGCGACCGCGCGGCTCACCTGCCAGATCATCACCTTGCGGTGAGCGTCCCGCTGTCTTGGTGAGTGGCCCGTCAGCCGGGGTGCGCGTCCTGGCGCGGTCGATCAGAGTCGACGGACCCGTTCGGCGGTTCCTCCGGGCCGGTCGCGTGTGGCGTCTGGTGGCCCAGCACGGCGGTGGTGCGCTCGGCCAGGTCGCTCAGCGACAGCCCCCGTGGGGGCGTGGGCGGCAACCCGCGAGAACGACGCCGCCGGGCGATCAACTCGTCCAGGCCGCGTCCGCGCCGCTCCCGGCCCTTGACCTGCTTCTCCAGGCGGCGCAGCAGATCGGCCGTGGCGATCATCCGCCGTGTCCCCACC
>CALKWS010000137.1 GCA_938004115.1 uncultured Ruaniaceae bacterium | reverse complement strand
GGGTTGGTGACCCGCAACGTGAGCAGGGCCGGAGCCGACCAGCGTGCCGGCCGGGCCGGACGGGAGGGCCCCGGGGCGGTGTACCGGTGCTGGTCCCAGTCCGAGCACGCCCAGTTCGACCCGCATACCGCCCCGCAGATCCAGACTGCTGACCTCACCTCGACGCTCCTGGAACTGGCCCGCTGGGGCGCCCCGCGCGGGCAGGGCATGACGCTGCTCGATCCCCCGCCACAGGCCGCGATCGAGGCCGCAGAGACCACGCTCGCGGCGCTGGGGGCGGTCCACTCCGATGGCACGATCACCACCCGCGGGCAGTTGATCGCCGACCTCGGCCTGGACCCCCGGCTGGGCCGCGCGCTCCTGGACGGTGCCTCCGAGGTGGGCGAGAGGCGCGCCGCCGAGGTGGTGGCGATGCTGGACCAGGACGTGCCAGCACCCGGCGGGGACCTGACGGCGTTGTTGCGGGACCTGCGCAACGGTCGTGACAGTGGGACGTCGCGGGCGTGGCAGCGCCGGCGCCGGCAGGTGCTGCAGGCCCTCGGCGCTGCAGGAGAAACAGAAGGTGACGCACCCACCGGGCAGGCCTCGCCGTCGTCCGCCTCCGGCGGAGGTGAGGTGGGCATGCCGCTGGACCTGTCGACCGGCTTGATCACCGCGCTGGCCCATCCGGACCGGATCGCCCGGTTGCGCCCCGGCGGGTCGACGTACCTCATGGCCGGCGGCACCGGTGCGCGGCTGGCGCCCGGCAGTGCGTTGGCCGGCACCCCCTGGCTGGCGGTGGCCGAGGTGACCCGCTCCCCCGGGCAGGCCGACGCCATCATCCGCTCGGCGGCGCCGATCGATGCGGACACCGCGCTGGTGGCCGGTGCCGCGATGGCGCGCGAGGAGGACATCGTGCACTGGCGCGATGGCCGGATACACGCCCGCCGCATCACCGCGCTGGGGGCGATCGAACTGAGTAGCGACCCGCTGCCGGATCCGGGAGCCGAACTGGTGCTGCGCGCGATCCGGGACGGGCTGGCCGACCGCGGCCTGGAGATCCTGCCCTGGCCACCTGGGGCGGTGAACCTGCGGCAGCGCCTGGCGTTCCTGCACGCTGCGCTCGGACCGCCGTGGCCCGATGTGTCCGATGAGGCGCTGCTGGCCGGGCTCGAGTCCTGGCTCGGCCCGGACCTGGACCGGGTGCGGGGGACGGCCGACCTTCGCCGGGTGGACACCACTGCCGCACTGCGCCGGCTGCTGCCCTGGCCAGAGGCGGCCGAGTTGGACCGATTGGCACCGGAGCGCATCGAGGTGCCCAGCGGCTCGCGGATCGCGGTGGACTACTCCGATCCGCAGCGCCCGGTGCTGGCGGTGCGGATCCAGGAGGTGTTCGGGTGGGAGCAGGTGCCCAGCCTGGCAGGTGGCCGGGTACCGCTGGTGCTCGAACTGCTCTCCCCCGCGCGCCGGCCAGCGGCCGTGACCGCGGACCTGGCGCAGTTCTGGGCCACCGGGTATCCGCAGGTGCGGGCCGAACTTCGCGGCCGGTACCCGAAGCACCCGTGGCCGCAGGACCCGGCCAACGCACCGGCCACCACTCGCACTAAGCGGGCGCAGGGGCGGTAGCAGGCTGCGTCGCACCTTGCCCGGAATCGGCCCACCGGGCTCAGGGGTTCGAGGGGCTCAGCGGTTCAGAGTCGGACATCAACTCCGGGGAGGCCTTGGCGGCCGCGGCGTCGGGGTCGCGGGCGATCTCCTCCCACAGGTGGCAGGCCGCGAACTGGCCCTCATCCACCCGCTCCAGCACGGGAACGGTGAGGCACGGGTCGGGCCGGGCGAAGCGGCACCGGGTGTGGAAACGGCAACCGGAGGGCGGTGACTTCGGACTCGGGATCTCGCCCGGGAGCAGCAACCGGTGTTCGGGGGCAATCCGGTCGGGGTCGGGCACCGGAACCACGTCCAGCAGGCTCTGCGTGTACGGGTGGGCGGGATTGTCGAATACCTGCGCGGTGTGTCCGAACTCCACGATGGTTCCGAGGTACATCAACGCGATCCGGTCGGCGATGTAACCGATCAGGTTCAGGTCGTGGGAGACGATCAGGTACGTCAGCCCCAGTTCGCCGGCCAGGTCCTTCATCAGGTTCAGCACACTGGCGGCGGCGGACACGTCCAACCCGGCGGACGGTTCGTCGGCCACGATGAACTCGGGGCGTAGCGCCAGCGCTCGCGCGATATTCACCCGCCGAGCCTGCCCCCCGGACAACTCATGCGGATACTTCGTGGCCTGGGATGGGTCGAGTTGGACCATCTCCAGCAGTTCCGGCACCGGGATCCGGTCCTCCTCCGGGATGCCGTGAATCAGGTAGGGCTCGGTGAGCAGTTGGCCCACGCGGCGCCGCGGGCTCAGGCTCGCCTGGGCGTCCTGGAAGATCATCTGCATCCGGCGGCGCAGGTTGCGGAGCCCGGTGTTGCCCATGGTCGTCAGGTCCTGGCCGTCGTAGGTGACCGTGCCAGCCGTGGGCCGTTCCAACCCGAGCAGCGTCCGGGCCAGTGTGGTCTTCCCCGATCCCGACTCCCCGACCAGGCCCACGATCTCGCCGCGCCGGATCTCCACGTCCACGCCGTCCACCGCGCGGACCGCACCGAGCGGCCTCCGGCGGATCCGGTCCATCAGGCTGGGGCGGTCGGCGAAATGCACCTCCAGCCCGGTGGCGCGGACCAGCACGTCCCCGGCCGTGCGGGTCGTACCGGCGTCGTCGGTGCGTGGGGCCGACGCCGGGTGGTCGCTCTGCCTCAGGGCCGACCGGTCGTAGTCGGAGGTGGGTTCATGGATCAGGCAGCGCACCACCCGGTCCTCCAGGTGGGTGTCCGGCAACCCCGGCTCCCGGCACACCGGCTGGGCGTGCGGGCACCGGTCGGCGAACGCACATCCGGTGGGTAGGTCGGCCAGGCTCGGCACCCGGCCGGGGATGGTGGCCAGCCGCTCCCCGCGCCGCTCCTTGCTGGGAACCGAGGCGAGCAACGCCCGGGTGTAGGGGTGCTTGGGGTCCGTGAGCACATCACGCACGGCGCCCTGCTCCACGGCCCGGCCCGCATACATCACGATCATCCGGTCACACAGTTCGCTGATCACTCCGATGTCGTGGGATATGAACAGCATCGAGGTGCCCTGCTCGCGCCTGAGTTCGCGGAAGAGTTCCAGGATCTGGGCCTGCAGGGTCACGTCGAGGGCGGAGGTCGCCTCGTCGGCGATCAGCAGTTCCGGCTGCAGCAGCAGGGCCATAGCGATCATGATCCGCTGGCGCATCCCGCCGGAGAACTGGTGCGGGTAGTAGTCGATCCGTTCGTGCGCGTCCGGCAGTCCGACGGTGGTGAGCATCTCGATGGCCCGCTGCCGCAGCGCCGCGGTGGAGGCCTCGCCGTTGCTGCGGTGGGCGCGCTGGGCCGCGACCAGTTGGGTGCCCACCCGGAACGTGGGGTTCAGGCTGGTGAGCGGGTCCTGGAAGATCATCGCGATCTCCTGGCCGCGGATCTCCCGCAGTTCCCGGTCGGAGAGTCGGGCGATGTCCCGGTCACCGAGCAGGATGCGTCCGCCGGAGATCTCCCCGTTCGCGGCCAGCAGGCGCAGCAGTGCGGCACTGAGGGTGGACTTGCCGGACCCGGACTCTCCCACGATGCCGAGGATCTCTCCCTGGTGCAGTTCGAAACTGATCCCGCGCAAGGCGGGCAGGGCCCCGGACTGGACGTGGTAGGTGACGTCGAGTTGGTCGACGGTCAGCACCGGTGGCCGGCCGCCGGAGGCCGTGGGATGCGGTGTGTTCGTCCCGGTCGCGGTGGTCATGGCTGCGTCTGTCCTCCTGTGCCGCGGGTGGCGCGCCGCACGCGCGGGTCGAGGCGGTCGCGCAGTGCCTCCCCGAGCAGGGTGAACCCCAGGGTGGTCACCATCAGCGACAGCCCCGCCCAGATCACCGGCCAGGGGGCTTCCCGGACCCGGTCGAACCCGTCCCGCAGGATCACTCCCCAGGACGGGGTGGGCGGGGGCACGCCGACGCCGAGGAAGGACAACCCGGCCTCGATGGTGACGGCCACCGGCAGGTCGATCGCCATCAGGATCAGCATCGGTGCGATGACGTTGGGCAGGATGTGCACGTTGATGATCCGGGACACGCCGGACCCCAGGGAGCGTTGGGCCTGGACGAAGACGTCCTGCTTGATCGCCAGCACCGAGGCGCGCACGACGCGTGCGTACCCCGGGGCGATGGTGATCGCGATGACGACCACCACCGTGGTCAAGGACCCGCCGACGAGGGCCAGCAGCAGCAGACCCAGCACGACGGAGGTGAACGACTGCAACGTGTCGGTGATGACGATGACGACGTTGTCGATCCAGCCGCCCAGGTAGCCGGCGGCCAGCCCCAGGATCACACCTGCCACCATCGCGAGGAGCACTGCGGGGACTGCGACACCCATCGCGATGCGTGCTCCCACGACGATCCGTGCCAGCAGGTCCCGGCCGAGGTGGTCGGTGCCCAGCCAGTGCGCGGCCGAGGGTCCTTCCAGGCGGTGCTCGATGCTCTGCGCGGATGGGTCGGCGACCAGCATCGGCCCGACGGTGACGGCGATGAACAGGCCGAGGATGATCACCAGGGCGACCAGGCCCATCGGTTTCCTGGCGATGTCGCCGACGGCTGCGACGGCGGCTCGGAGGCGTCCGGGGGCCGATGGGTCGTGCACCGCAGTCACTTCGCCTTCTCCTCGACTCGGATGCGGGGATCGAGGAAGCGGTAGGACAGGTCGGCGGCGAGGTTGGCCACCACGAACAGCAGCGCGACCATGAGGATCGAGCCCCGCAGCACCGGGTAGTTGCGGGCATTGATCGCTTCCAGGGCGAGGTTGCCCAGCCCGGGCCGGTTGAAGATCAACTCGATGAACACCGACCCCCCGAGGAGGTTGCCCAGCGCCACGCCCAGGATGGCCACGGTGGGGACCAGGGCGTTCTTCAGGGCATAGCGGTAATGGATCGCCCGTTCCCGGATCCCGTACGCCCGGGCGACGCGGATGTAGTTGGATCCGACCACCTCGAGCATGCTGGCCCGCACCAGCCGGGCGAAGTACCCCACCCAGGTGATCGCCAGCGCCGACGACGGCAGGATCAGGTGTCGGAGGTAGTCCAACGGGTCACTGAAACTACCCGTGCCGGTGGCGGGCAGGACGCCGAGCCCGATCGGGAACAGCAGCAGCAGGAACAGGCCCATCACGAACGAGGGCATCGTGATGAAGGACACCGAGACGACGCTGGTGAGGCGGTCCAGCAGCGAGTCCGGCTTCGTCGCCGCGAGCACCCCGAACGGGATGCCCAGCAGCACGGCGAGGACCAGTGCGGCGAATGCGAGCGCCATGGTGTGCGGGACGGCTTGGGCGAGCATGGCCGAGACCGGGCGGTTCGTGGCGAAGTCCCGGCCGAGATCGCCCTGCAACGCGTTCCAGACGAAGGAGCCGGCCTGGACCAGGACCGGATCGTCGATCCCCATCTCCTGGCGGACCTGGAGCATCTGTTCCTCGGTCGCCCGTGGTCCCAGGATGGTCTCCACGGGATCGCCGGGGATCAGGTGCGGGAGCACCGCCAGGAACACCAGGATCAGCAGCACGACGGCGGCGGTCATGCCGAGCCGTTTCAGCAGGTACTGCGCCACGTCACCTCACCAGTCCCCGGGTCGCCGCTGGCCGACCTCCGGCCTCACCGGCGGAAGTCGTAGGCCAGGTACTTGCCGTAGCGCTCGGGCACCAGCGTCATCTCCAGGTCCGCGGTGTGGGCGTACAGGTTGGTCCGGTACATCACCCACGCCGAGATGGCGTCCTCGTCCATGATCTCCTGCATGCGCACGTACATGTCGTGGCGCACGTCCGGGTCGGTCTCGGCGAGCGCGTCGTCGTGCAACTGCTGGTACTCCTCGTTGCACCAGTGGTGGTAGTTCCAGTCGCCTACCTGCTCGCAGGTGAACCAGACCGTCGCCCAGGAGGGGTCGGCGGTGTTGCTGTACGAGATGTAGAACAACTGGTGGTTCCCGGCCTGGGCGGCGTCGCGGTACTGCCCGGAGTCGACCAGGTCGATCTCCAGGTCGATACCGATCTCGGCGAGGTTCGCCTGGGCGATCTCCGCGATCTCCTGGGAGCCGACCTGCCCGTCGATGATCATGCTGAGCGTGAGGTCGCCGACCCCTGCCTCCTCCAGGTAGGCCATCGCTTGTTCAGGGTCCGGCTGGTACACCGGCGCGTCTGCCCAGTGGCCGATCGGCATGTCCGGCGCGATCAGCGCATTGGCGCGCTCCACCTGCCCGTCGAACCCGGCCACGATCATCGAATCGATGTCCAGGGCGGCCCGGATCGCGCGGCGCACGTTCACGTCGGAGAGCACCTCGTCCTCGACGTTCATGCCGATGAAGCCGTAGTCGAAGGTCGGCAGCGGGTTGACGACGAAGTGCTCGCTGGCCTCGAACCGCTCGACCGCTCCGGTGGTGATCTGGCCCATGTCCACATCGCCGGTCTCCAGGGCGATGTCCGCCGCGGTGCCGTCCTCGATCGGGACCCAGACGATGCGTTCCCACTGGGGTTCATCGAGGTAGTCCCACATGCCGCCGTGGTAGTCCTCGAACCGCTCGACGACGATTTCCTGGCCCGGGGTCCAATCGACCCATTGATACGGGCCGGTTCCCACCGGGTTCGTGCCGAAGTCCTCGCCACGTTCCTCGACCGCTGCCTGCGGCACGATCAGACCGGCATTGCCGGGCAGGGTGTTGACCATGAGGGGCGCGAAGGGGGCGCTCAGGTGGATGGTGCCGGTGTAGTCGCCGGTGACCTCGACCTCCTCGAGCGCCGCCCAGTCGTCCGCGTAGCTGGCGCCTACCTCGGACTCGATCAGGCCGGCGCTGCGCTCGAAGGAGAACTTGACGTCCTCGGCGGTCAGTTCGCCGTAGCCGCCCTGGAACTGCACGCCCTCCCGCAGCGTGAAGTCCACCTGCGTGCCGTCGTCGGAGACCTCGATCTCCTCGGCCAGCACATTGATCAACTCTCCGCTGCCGCCCGGTTCGTACGCGACAAGCCCCTCCATGACGGTCATGGCGATCGCGTCGTCGGTGGTCGCGGGCATCACGTTGGGGTCGAGGGACCTGATGTCCATGACGGTGCGGATCCGCAGTTCGGTGTCCTCGGTCCCGCGCTCCGCCGGGGCTGCGGCCGCATCGTCGTCACCTTCACCATTCTCGGCCCCGCCGCAAGCGGCCAGGGCGAGCGCGGTGATGGTCACGGCCGCGGCGATCCTGAGTCGATTCTTCGGCCGGCGGCCTGCCGCACGGGACGGTTTCATAGTTCCCCTTCACGTCTTCTTTGCGACCGGGTAACGGTCGAGCATGCTCGATGGCTGACGCTTCGCGCGGATCAGTTCCGCACTTTGCGGCGCCTGCTATTACTACCGAAGACGGATGCTACCTCAGCTGTGGATGAGTCAAGGCGACCCAAAGGGCTCCTGCGAGCCGTGCCTCGCGTCCCCAGGGGTGTAGCCGTGCGTGGCGGCAGAGCGGGAGGGCGTGGGCGCGAGAGAGACGTCAGAGTCTCTCGCCGTGGGGGCAGTGCTGCCCGCTCACCCGGTCGGCCGCGACACCCGGCTCGGGTGGGGGCTTCGCCCGTTCGACCGCCGGATCCGGCACGGGCACGGCCGCGAGCAGCGCCTGGGTGTAGGGGTCCCGGGGGCGGGAGATCACCTCCTGGGTGGGTCCCTGTTCCACCATGCGACCCAGTTGCATCACGCCGATCTCGTGGGCCAGGTCCGCCACCACCGCCAGGTCGTGGGTCACCAGGAGGTAGGACACCCCGCGATCCTCCTGCAGCGACTGGAGCAGCGCGAGGATCTCGGCCTGCACCGTGACGTCCAGGGCGGAGACCGGCTCGTCCAGCACCACCAGGTCCGGCTCGAGCGCCAGTGCCCGTGCGATCGCGATCCGTTGGCGCTGACCGCCGGAGAACTCATGGGGGTAGCGCTCGGCCGCGTCGGACGGTAGCCGCACCAGGTCCAGCAGTTCCTGCGTGCGTCGCTCGTCGTGTTCGGTGCGTTGGATCCGGGCGGGCTCGGTGAGCAACTGGTGCACGGTCATCCGCGGGTCCAGGGACGTGTACGGGTCCTGGAACACCACTGCCACCCGCCGGCGGAATTCCCGCTCCACCTCTCGGGACATCTGCCCCACGGTGACCGAGTCGAACACCACCCGTCCGGCGGTGGGCGGATGCAGTCCGAGGACGGTCCGCAGCACCGTGGTCTTCCCCGACCCTGACTCCCCCACGATCCCGAAGGTCTTGGCCCGGGGCACCTCGAAGGAGACCCCGCAGACGGCGTGCACCACACCCTGGCCCTCACGGCGACGGGAGCGGGGAGCCTTGAAGTGCTTCACCAGCTCCTCGACCCGTAGGAGCGCGTGGGTGCTGTGGTTCTGCGGGCTCATCGCGCCTCCTGTTCCTCGGCGACCAGCCGCGGGGCCAGTTCCAGCAACCGGCGGGTGTAGTCGTCCCGGGGGTTGGCGAAGATGGTCTGCACGTCAGCCACCTCGACCACCCGGCCCTGTTGCATGACGGCGACCCGGTCGGCGATCCCGGCCACGAGCGCCAGGTCATGCGTGATGAACAGCATCGCGGCATTGGTGCGCTCCCGGGCCTGGCGCAGGGTGTGCATCACCTGAGCCTGCACGGTCACGTCCAGGGCGGTGGTGGGCTCATCGGCGATGATGATGTCCGGGTCGTTGGCCATCGCCAGGGCGATCACCACCCGCTGGCGCATCCCGCCGGAGAGTTGGTGCGGGTACTGGTCCAGGAGCCGTTCCGGCTCGCGGATCGCCACGGCCTCCAGCAGTTCGATCGTGCGCTGCCGCGCCTTAGGGCCGGTCACACCCGCTTCGGCGAGGGTGTCCGCGCACTGCGCGCCGATGGTGAGCACGGGGTTGAGCGAGGTGGAGGGGTCCTGCAACACGGCCGCGATACGCCGGCCGCGCAGCGTGCGCCAGTCCTCGAAGGTCCATCCGTCCACGTCGTGGCCGAGCACGTTGATCGCACCGGTGGTGCTTGCTCCCGGCGGGAGCAGACCGACCAGCGACATCGAGGTCAGGGTCTTGCCCGACCCGGACTCGCCGACCAGGGCCAGCACCTCCCCGGGGCGCAGGTCCAGGTCGACGCCGCGCACCGCCGGCCGTCCGGAGAAGGAGATCGTCAG
>CALKWS010000136.1 GCA_938004115.1 uncultured Ruaniaceae bacterium | reverse complement strand
GCACGACACCCGCCTGCACGACAGCCGCCCGCACGACGCCCGCCTCGGGGCCGGTGCCGGCGAGGCCACCGGGCTCCAAGTCGTCAACCTCACCGTCGCCTGGCCCGATTCGACCGCCCATGAGGCACCCGTGCGCGAGGCGTGCCTGACCGTGCCCACCGGCGGGACGGCGGTGATCGAGGGCGCCTCCGGCTCCGGGAAGAGCACCCTGGCCGCCGCGTTGGTGGGCCTACTGGAACCCACAGCCGGTGCGATCCGCCTGAACGGCCGCGATATCGCCCGAACCCCCGGACCGTGCTGGCGCCGCCGGGTGAGTTTGGCGGGCGGCGCGGACCACGTCTTCTCCTCCACCTTGCGCGCCAATCTCCTGCTCGCCCGTCCCGACGCCGGGGACGACCTCCTGCTCCAGGCGTTGCGCCGGGCACACCTGGAGGGCTGGTTCAACGGCCTCACCGACGGTCTGGACACGTGGTTGGACTCCGGCGGGCGCGTGCTCTCCGGAGGGGAACGTCGCCGTCTGGTGCTCGCCCGTGCGCTCCTGCGCGACCCGCAGGTGCTCGTCCTGGATGAACCCACCGAGGGTCTGGACCCACCGACCGCCGAGGAGTTGATGACCCACCTGCGCCGCTGGGCCGCGGCCGGGAACCGGTCCCTGGTGGTGCTCACCCACCGGCTCGATGGCCTGCAGGACGTGGACCACCGGTACCGCCTGCACGGCGGTAGGTTGCAGCCGCTGGCCGAGGCGATACCGGGATGACCCGGGGCCGGGTTCGACGACACCGGCGGCCCGCGTGATCCGGCCGCTCGGTACGGTGAGCGGATGGACCCTGATCCCGCCCGCGCCGAGGACGGCGCCTCGCCGGGCCGGCCCACCGGTGCGGTGCGGGTAGTGCTGTTGGCGGTGGTCGCCGTGATCGCAGCCGTGCTGGCCGTCACCGAGGAGGGCGGCACGGTCGTCTATCTAGGGATCGGGCTGCTGGCGGCCGCGCTCGCCGTCGTCCTCGCCGTCGCGCGGTGGCGTCGACGGCGGTAGGAGGCCGGTGGGTGCCGCTGGGCGCGCTGGTATCCAGAGCGCCCCGACGTGAGGGCGAACCGGAGACGGCGGCTCGTGTCGAGCAGGACGGCGCCCGCGGTCAGGACCGTGGCGCGGGTTCGGAACGTTGCCAGTGTGCACGCGCCCGCCGCCGACCGCTGCTGCGCCCCTGCACGATGATTCCGGCCAGCGCCAGCACCAGGTACAGCACCGTCCACCACCATTCCCGGGGCCAGGTGATCTCACTTAGTGACGGTCCAGCGGGCGTGCTGCCGACCAGGAGCAGCACCCCGCTGAGGATGAGGCCGGCCCCGGCCAGCGCGGTGAGCACCGACAGCAGCATCGCCGGCAACCGCAATGCCAGACCCAGGACGACCAGCAGCACACCGGCGATCAGCCCGACCAGCGCGCTCAGTTGCTCCGTGGCGCCGAGGGCGTTGGCCAGGGCTACCCCGAGCCCGAAGCCGAGCGAACCCAACCAGATGATCACCGCCAGGACATAGAACCAGTACGCCAGCAGCGCGAAGAGCACCGCCGTGACGATCGCGCAGACCCACCCCCACGCGTCGCCCAGGAACGGCTGTCCGGTCAGACCCGCCGCCAGCCAGGCGCCGAGGTTGAACCCGATGAAGGCGCCCCACAACGCCAGCAGGAGCCTGGCGAGGGAGGCGCCCCGGAAGCACAGCAGGGCGCCGAGTGCGAGTGCGAGTAGTCCGATCAGCGGTGCCATGGGGCTCATCGTCTCAGGAGTGTGGCTGCTGTGCCCGGTAGGCCTCCTCCCGGCCCACCGCCACGGAGATGTCCACCTCGTTGCCCTCCGGATCGGCGAGCGTCCACCACCAGGGGGCCTCGCCGTCGTACATCATGCGTCCACCGGCGGCCAACGCCGCCTCGATCCGGGCGGCGGCCTGGTCGTCCGGCACGAACGTATCGATGTAGATCCGGTTGCGTTGGGCCCTTCGAGCGTGGTCGCCGGGGTCCATCCGCTGGAAGAAGAACGGCAGGTTGAGTTGCCGCGGGTCGACGATGTCGGTCAGGGCGGGGCGCCCGTCGTTCACGTACCCCAGCACGGCCCGCCAGAACGCGCGCACCTCCGGGATGTCCACCGCGTCGATGCCGACCTGCACGAACCGGAGCCGGCCGGGATCGGGCGTCAACCCCCTGTCCTGCGCGGCCCGTTGCACGGCCGCGGCCAGCGGTGCGTACCCGGTGTCCTGGGTCCAGGTGTCCTTACCGGTGTCGAACGTGACCGCCCCCGGGCGGATGTCGATGCCCAACTGCAGGCCGGCCTCGTCGGTCAGGGACGCCGCCACGCGGGCCAGGTCGACCGCGTGCTGCGACGTGGGCGCGCGGTAGCAGGCCATGGCCGCGAAGATCACCCGCCAGTCCTCGGTGCCGTCCTCCTGCCACCGATCTGCGTCGGGCTGCAGCGGCAGTAGGTCGACCTCGTTGCCCTCGGCGTCGCTGAGGGTGGCGTAGTAACCGTGCTCGGCCACCGCACGGGTACCTGCGGCCCGCGCGGCGTCCATCGCGGCGGTGATGGCCCCGTAGGGCCGGACCACATCGAGGTGGATGCGGTTGCGCAGCAGCCGAGGCCGGTCCTGCTGTTGGAACCACACCGAAGGATGGCGCCCGTCGGGGTCGACCAACTCGTCCCCGGCGATTCGCGTGTATCCCAGCACCCGTTCCCAGAACGGCAGCACCCGGTGTATCTGCAACGCGTCGATCGTCACCCGGAGGTCCCCCAGGGCCGCCGGGTCGGGCGCCAGACCGATCTGTGCGGCATGGGCGGAGATCGCCTGGGCGCTGTGCACATCGGACCGGCGCAGTCCACCGGCCGCGGCACGCAGGTGGAACCGCACCCCCGAGTGCCGGATGTCCACCTCCGGGGGACGGGCACCCGCGCCGCGGGCATGGTCCAGGGCCGCGGCGGCCAACTCCGCCCCGGCACGGTGAGAGCGGGCGGTGAACCACGCAGCCGCGCCCCGCCCGAGGACCCGCCAGTCCCGCACACCACCGGCCAACTGGAAATCCTTGGCAGTCAGCCGCGACTGCTCCACGGCCATGACCCCATCATCGCAGCGGCACGCCGGGCACGGCAACGGGTCACGGCACCACCGAGTCGGCACGGCACAGGATGAGCAGTGCGGCACCGCGGTGCCGCGGCGAGCCGACAGTCCGTTGTCCCGGGGGAGGCCCGGGCGGCACCAGCAGCGTGCGCCGGCCGGTGCGGCGACGGCGTCGGGCGGCGGTGCCGGCTCAGTGCTCCGGTAGCGGGCCGCCGGCGAGGCGCGAGCGCCGGGCGAGGAATTCCGCCGTCGGCCATGCCTGCCCGCCCGCGATCAGCACCGACCGGACCGTCCCGTCGTCGTCCCGGTCATAACGAATCTCCTCACCGACCGCGGAGAACCCGGGAACGTCATCGATCCGGACGCTGTCGGCGTCTTCGACGTGCAGCCGCAGATAACTCTCCGCCGGATCGGCCAGTGCCGGGTTGAGCAGGTACAGGTGCCCGCCCAGGTCCGCGATATCGCTCACGCCCCACAGCCCTGCGAACCGCCCGGTGTAGCGGCTCAGGTCCCGATCGCCGGCCCCGGCCGGGCTCGGGCCGTCGGTGCGAGCGGGAGGACGGCTGCCTGCCTCGCGGCCGGTGTCGTGGCCGGCCAGGGCGAGGTCGATCAACCGGAAGATCCCGGCGGCGAGCGCATCGGCGGGGCCGTCGATGGCGTTGGTGAGCACGCTGACCACGATCTGGTCCACCGGGTCGATGTAGGTGCGGGTGATGTGCCCGGGATAGCCGCCGCTGTGCCCCACCAGGCGGCGCCCGCCCAACTCCCGCAGGCTCATCCCCACCCCGTACTGCGCGGTCGGGGTGCCTGGCGCCTGGATGGTGGACTCCACCCGCTGCATGAGGCGTTTGCTCTCATCGGAGAGCAGGGTGTGGTCGCCGAGGAAGTGGGCGGCGCCATAGCGGGTCATGTCCGCTGCGTTGGAGTAGAACCCGGTGGCGGCCACGAACGCCCGGGAGTCGACGTGTTCGATCGGTTCGCGCTGGTCTGCGCCGTGCAGCAACCCGGTGTGGCCATGCACGAAGTCCTGCTCCCGGGCGGGGTCATACTCCGGGCCGGTGTTGGTCAGGCCCAGCGGGTCGATGACGTGCTCCTGCAGGTACCGGGCATAGGTGGTCCCTGAGGCCGCTTCGATCACCAGCCCGAGAAGGGCGTAGGCCACGTTGGAGTACTTGAAGTGCTCGTTGCGGCGGTAGGTGAGCGCGTCCTGCCGGGCCATCGCGATCAGCCCGGCGCGGTCGGGGAAGGGGACCATCCGTTGCCAGAAGCCCTTCATCTTCCCGTCCCGGATCACGCCGCCCTGGTGGCCGAGGGCCTCGCGTACCGTGACCGCGCCGATCGGGGCGTCACGCAGTTCGTCGATGTGCTCACCGAGGCGATCGTCCAGGCGTAGGCGGCCGCGTTCTGCCAGTTGCATGATCGCCGTGCCGGTGAAGGTCTTGGAGTGGGAGGCGATCCGGAACAGGTGATCGGTGCGCAGCGGGGCCCCGGAGGCGGTATTGGCCACGCCCCACGCGAAGTCGAGGACCAGTTCCTCACCCACCCGCACCGCTGCTTGGATGCCCGGTACCTGGAGGTAGGCACCCCGGAAGGCGAGCCACTCCTGTAGGTATCCGGTCAGCGAGCGGACGGTTCGGATGCGCTGGGCATGGGCGGGCATGATCCTCCATCGGACGGTGTACGGCAGTCGTACGTTCGAGGCTACTGGCACGCGCAGGCGACGCCGGGTTGCTCGCCGCGCGGGGCGGGCGGCGCGGGTTCGTGGCCACCGGGCGCGCGGCGGCCGGGTGCGCGTGGGGTGCGCGCAGACCGGAGATCGGAAGAGCACACGTCTGAACTCCAGTCACACACAGAAA
>CALKWS010000135.1 GCA_938004115.1 uncultured Ruaniaceae bacterium | reverse complement strand
CGGTGACCTGGGCCACCACTCGCGCTGCGGTGACCTGGACCAGCGCCGTGCGGCGGTGACACGGTCCACCGGCCCGGGGGTGTGGTGCGGCCATCGCTCACCGGTGCGGGTTACCCTGCCACGTGTGAGTGGTGTCTCGATCGTGCGCCGGGTGGCAGTGGGGTTGGCTGCGGCCCTGGTCGTGGTGCTGGTGGCCGGGCTGATCACCACGGTGGCCCTGGTCCGCCGTCCGTTGCCGTCCCTCAGCGGTGAGTTCCGGATCGACGGGTTGCAGCAGCAGGTCGAGGTGATCCGGGACGAACTCGGCGTCCCGCAGATCTACGCCCACAACGCCCACGACCTGTTCCTGGCCCAGGGCTTCGTGCACGCCCAGGACCGGTTCTTCGAGATGGACTACCGTCGTCACCTCACCGCCGGCCGGCTGTCGGAACTGGTGGGGGAGGCCGCCATCGGACCGGACACCGTGATCCGCACCATGGGATGGCGGGCGGTGGCCGAGGAAGAATGGCAGATGCTGGACCCGACGACGAAGTCCTACCTGGAGTCCTACGCCGACGGGGTGAACGCCTATCTCCAGGGCCGAGGGCCCAGCCAGTTGGCCCTGGAGTACACCGTCCTGGGGTTCACCGTGGAGGTGCAGGACGTACGGCCGTGGGACCCGGTCGACTCGCTGGCCTGGTTGAAGGCGATGGCCTGGGATCTGCTGGGCAATTTCGACGACGAGTTGCAGCGTGCCGCGGTCTACGGCGAGCACGGTGACCTGGAGCGGGTCGCGGACCTGTTCCCCTCGTATCCCACCGAGCAGAACCTGCCGATCCTGCCCACGGCCGGCCAGCGCGAGGCCCACCAGGAGGCCCGGGCCGCCCAGGACGCGGCTCCCGATCCCGATGAGGACGCCGAACAGGACGCCGATGCGAGCACCGCGAACGACGACGGCGCGAGCCCGGCGGGGGCGACGGTGGCCGACGACGGTGCTCCAGCAGGTGCCGACGGCGGCTTGGACCAGGTGGGCGCGATCGACGCGGCGCTGGCGGCGCTGAGTGCGGTGCCGCGCAGCCTCGGCGAGGGTGATGGCATCGGTTCGAACTCCTGGGTGATCGGCGGGGAGCACACCGACACCGGAATGCCGTTACTGGCCAACGACCCGCACCTGGGCGCCTCCGCGCCCGGGATCTGGTACCAGGTGGGGTTGCACTGCGTGGAGGTCTCCGGCGAGTGCCCGTTCGCCGTCTCCGGCTTCTCCTTCGCGGGCCTGCCCGGCGTGGTGATCGGCCATAACGCTCACCTGGCGTGGGGGCTGACCAATCTGGGCGCGGACGTGTCCGACTTCTTCCTCGAGCGCATCTACCCCGATGGCACGTTCCTGTACGACGACGAGCGCCAGCCGCTGGTGCAGCGCCGCGAGGTGATCGCGGTGAACGGTGGGGAGGATGTGGCCATCACGGTCCGATCCACGCCGCACGGGCCGATCATCTCCGATGCGATCGCCCACACCCGGGAAGCGGCGGACGGGCCACTGCCGGAGGACGCTCCGCCGATGGGCATGGCCGGTTACGGCGTGGCGTTGTCCTGGACCGCGCTGGAGCCCGGGCGCACCGCTGAGGCGCTCTTCGCGATCAACACCGCGGCCACGGCCGAGGACATCGCCGCCGCGGCCGCCCTGTTCGAGGTCCCCAGCCAGAACATCGTGTTCGCCACGACCGAGGGGGATATCGGCTACCAGGCCCCGGGTGCCATCCCGGTGCGCAACGACGTGCCCGACTCGCCGGTACCGGCCGATGGCACCTGGCCCCGGCCCGGGTGGGACTCCCGGTTCGACTGGCAGGGCTACGTGGACCCCGAGGACATGCCCGCCGAACTCAATCCGGAGGAGGGGTTCATCGTCGCGGCGAACCAGTCGGTGCTCGGTCCCGGCCGTGACCCGTTCCTGGGGGCCGACTTCGATTACGGCTACCGGTCCCAACGCATCCGGGACCTCATCACCGCCCAGATCGAGGCCGGTGAGCCGTTCACGGTGGCGGACATGAACGCGATCTTCCTGGACGACTACAACCCCTACGCCGAGATCCTCATCCCGGTGCTGCTGCAGGTGGAGATCGACGACCCGTTCGTGGCCGAGGCGGTGGACCTCCTGGCGGACTGGGACTACCACAACAGCGCGGACTCCCCGGCCGCGGCGTACTTCGCCGCGGTGTGGGCGAACCTGTTGAACCTGACCTTCTGGGACCAGATGCCGGTCACCGAGCGGCCCACCGGCGGGAGCCGCTGGCTGGAGGTGGTCTCCGGATTGCTGGAGGACGAGACCAGCGAGTGGTGGGACAACCGGGCCACGCTCACCGTGGTGGAGCAACGCGATGAGATCCTCTCCCTGGCGTTGGTCAACGCCCGCGAGCAGTTGACCGTCAGCCTGGGCAAGGACCCGGAGTCCTGGCAGTGGGGCCGGCTGCACCAGGCGGCGCCGTTGCACCCGATCCTGGGGGAGGAGGCTCCCCGCCCGATCCGTGCCCTGGTGAACCCCGACCCGCGGGAGGTGGGCGGCGGCTCCTCGATCGTGAACGCCACCGGGTGGGACGCCTCCGCCTGGCAGGACGGCTACCCGACCTTCACCGTGACCACGGTGCCGTCGATGCGGATGGTGGTGGACATGGCCGACTTCGACGCCTCCACCTGGGTGTCCTTCACCGGGAACTCCGGGCACCCCTCGGCGTCCTCCTACGACGACCAGTTCGAGGCCTGGGCCGAGGGGGAGACGTTCGCGTGGCCCTACTCCCGGGCGCTGGTGGAGGAACGCGGGGAGGATACCCTCACCCTGATCCCGCCGCTCTGACCGGCCCACCGGCTGGCC
>CALKWS010000134.1 GCA_938004115.1 uncultured Ruaniaceae bacterium | reverse complement strand
GGGTGTTCGCCTGGACCCAGGCGCGCATCAACCTCACCGGCTGGTTCGGCCTGGGGTCGGCACTGGCCGGGGTAGGGGACCTGGCGCTGCTGCGCGAGGCGTACCGGCGCTGGCCGCTGTTCACCACGATGATCGACAACGTGGAGATGTCGCTGGCCAAGACCGATGAGCGCATCGCCCGGCGGTACCTGGAACTGGGGGACCGGCCGGACCTGACCGACCTGGTGCTGGAGGAGATGTCCCTGACCCGGCAGTGGATCGTGGACATCACCGAGCAGGAACGGTTGCTGGCCGGCCACAGCGTGCTGGGCCGGGCGGTGCAACTTCGCAGCCCCTATGTCGACGCACTCTCCCTGATCCAACTGCGCGCACTGCGGGCGTTGCGGGCCGACGACGGCGAGGGGCAGGTCGATGACCAGTTGCGCCGGGTGATGCTGCTGTCCGTCAACGGCGTCGCGGCCGGACTGCAGAACACCGGCTGACCGGCCTCGTCGGGACGGTCAAGAGGGCCCGTACGGTCAACGCTTGCGTAGCCGGCGGTAGGCCCGGTCCCACCAACGCTCGGTGATGGCCACCACCACACGCTCCCCGCGGGCCATCCGGCGCAGCACCCCTGCCCGCGCACCGAGTAACGAGACCAGCAGCGCCGACGTGGAGATCCCGACCAGGACCGAGATCGAGGCCATCGCCCAGCGGAAGTCGGCCAGGGTGGCCGGCGCCCCGCCGGAGGCGATGTCGAGCACCGCGCCCACGCTGATCGCCACGATCATCGCCCCGCTGAAACCGCCGACGTTCACCAGGCCGGTGGCGGTGGACAGGCGTGCGGCCGGGTTGTAGTCCCGGGCCAGGTGGAACCCGATCTGGGACGCCGGACCGCCCAGGGCCAGCACCGCGAACACCGCGGTGACCACCACCCCCGGCGGGTGCCCGCCCGGCCAGAGCACGAGCACCGCGATCGCAAGGGCGCCGGCGGCGGAGATCGCCACCGCCATCGCGGTGCGCCAGGTGGGTCGGCGCCCGGCGATCGGGCCCACGAACAGGCTCGCGATCAGGTTGGCGACCACGTACCAGGACAACTGGGAGGCGGCCGCTTCATTGCTGTATCCCAGCGCCTCGGTCAGGTACGGGTAGCCCCACACCAGGGAAACCACCACCCCGGGGGTCATCGTGGCCTGATGGGTCCAGAAGCCCAGGCGGGTCTCCGGACGGGACCAGGCGGCCCGTACCTGCGCCCACGCCCGGCGCCGGGTGGGTCCGGAGGGGGGCCCCTGCGCGGAGCCTGCGCCCTCGGCGCCTGGGTCCCTCGGGCCCGGGTCCCCGGTGGTGGCCGCCTCCGCCTCCCCGGGGCCTGCGCCGTGCTCGTCGTCGGTGGCGTTGCCGTGTTCGTCGTCGGTCGCGTTGCCGGGTGGGGTGTCGGTGGCGCCGTCGGGTTGGGTGTCGGTGGCGCCGTCGGGCTCGTCACCGGCCGCGGTGCTCGAGCGGCGGTAGGGGGCGGCCACCGCAGGCCGAAGCAGCAGCAGCGTGTACACCAGCGACGTCGCACCGGTGATCGCGAACGTGGTGGTCCACCCCAGACCGCCGAGGGCGAGCACCAGCGGCACGGTCGCCGCGAGGTTGCCGGCCATGCCGGCCAGGCCGGTGAGCATCGTCAGTACCGCGTACCGGCCCCGCGGGAACCACACCGCGGCCAACCTCAACACCGCCACGAAGACCGCCGAGTCACCCACGCCGAGCAGGGCGCGCGCGAGCAGGGCGATCGGATAGGTGGTGGCGAAGGCGAAGAGGATCTGTGCGGTCCCCATCACCAGGGTGGCCACCAGCAGCACCCGCCGGGGCCCCCAGCGGTCCAGCACGATCCCGGCCGGAACCTGCATCACCGCGTAGATCCCCAGCTGGACCATGATGAAGGCGCCCAACTCGGTGGCCGAGATGCCCAGCCGGTCCACCGCCTGCGGACCGGCCACGCCCAGGGAGGCACGGTGCAGCACGGCCAGGAAGTACACGCCGACGCCCGCGAGCCAGACCAGCCACGCCGACCGCCGCGCCCGCTCATCGAAACGGGCGGCCCGGCGGATCACCATCCCGGCTCCGCGAGCCGGCGCGCGGTGGTCCGGCCATCGCCATCTCCACGCGAGCCGGCGCCCTCCGGTGCGGGTGCCGCGGGAAGGATCACCGTCATGCCCGGATGAGGCCGGTCGGCGATGGCCATCAACGCCTGCGGCGCCTCGGCCAGGCTGAGCCGGCGGGTGACCAGATCGGCGGGCCGCAACCGGCCGGCGCCGATGAGGTCCAGCATCGGCTGGTAGTCCGCGGCCGCCATGCCGTGCGAGCCCAGCACCGCGATCTCATCCGCGATCACCCGGCCGATGGGCAGCACCGGGTCGGTGGGAAACAGACCGATCTGCACATGTCGTCCGCGGGGTGCCAGCGTCCACAGGGCGGCCGCCGCGGTGTGGTGGTTGCCCAACGCCTCCACCGTGACGTGCACCGGCCCGAACCGGCGTACCTGCTCGGCCACCTCCTGGGGTGAGTCACCCGCCCCAGGTGCCTGCGTCGTCGGGCCGGCCACCTTC
>CALKWS010000133.1 GCA_938004115.1 uncultured Ruaniaceae bacterium | reverse complement strand
AGATCGCCGAGGACTACGCCATGCTGCAGGTGATCAGCGACGGCCGGATGGACCTGATGATGGGCCGCGGGAACACCGGCCCGGTCTACCCCTGGTTCGGTCAGGACATCCGCCAGGGTGTGAACCTGGCCATCGAGAACTACGCCCTGCTGCGCCGCCTGTGGGAGGAAGAGGTGGTGGACTGGAAGGGCAAGTTCCGCACGCCGCTGCAAGGGTTCACCGCCACCCCGCGCCCGCTGGACGGGGTGCCCCCGTTCGTGTGGCACGGGTCGATCCGCACCCCGGAGATCGCCGAGCAGGCCGCGTACTACGGTGACGGGTTCCTGCACAACAACATCTTCTGGCCGATCGACCACACCAAGCGGATGGTCCACTTCTACCGCCAGCGCTATGAGCACCACGGCCACGGGCAGGCCGATCAGGCGATCGTCGGACTGGGCGGGCAGTTCTTCGCCCGGAAGAACTCCCAGGACGCCTGGAACGAATTCCGGCCCTACTTCGACAACGCCCCGGTCTACGGCCACGGCCCCTCGATGGAGGACTTCACCCGCGAGACCCCGCTGACCGTCGGCTCCCCGCAGCAGATCATCGACCGGTACGCCACCATGCGTGAGCACGTCGGTGACTACCAGCGCCAACTGTTCCTCATCGACCACGCCGGCCTGCCGCTGAAGACGGTGCTGGAGCAGATCGACATCCTCGCCGAGGACATCGTCCCGGCCCTGCGCAAGGAGAACGAGTCCAAGCGCCCCGCGCACGTTCCCTCCGACCCGCCCAGCCACGCCGAGCGGGTGGCCCAGGCCGAACGAGAGGGCATCGCCGGTGAGCAGCACGTGGCCGGTGAGGACCTCTGGACCGGCCGGCGCGCTGAGGAGAACGGCGACCTGGAGACCGCCCCGGCCGGGACCGCCAAGCGCGGCGCCGCATTCGGCCTCTGAGCGAACGTCGCACCCGAACACGGAAGGAACACCTGATGACCGACCGCACGATCATGGCCGTCTCCGGCGGCCTGGGAAAACCATCCTCCACCAGGATGCTCACCGACCGGCTCACCGAGGCCACCACCACCGCCCTGGCGGACCGCGAGGTGAGCGTGGACGTGGAGACCGTGGAACTGCGCGACTACGCCCACGAGATCGTCAACGCCATGCTCTCCGGCTTTGCCACCGGTGAGCTCAAGGACGTCCTGGACCGGCTGAGCGCCGCCGACGGCCTGATCGCGGTGAGCCCGATCTACACCACCGGCGCCTCGGGGTTGTTCAAGTCCTTCGTGGACGTGATCGACAACCAGGCCCTGACCGGCATGCCGGTGCTGCTCGGAGCCACCGGCGGCACCGCCCGCCACTCCTTGGCCCTGGAGTTCGCGATGCGTCCGATGTTCACCTACCTGCGCACCGACGTGGCCACCACCGCGGTGTTCGCCGCCACCGATGACTGGGCCGGTGCGGGCGACGACGTGAACCCCCTGCCGGCACGCATCACCCGCGCGGGCCGGGAGTTCGCCGAACTGGTCGCCGCACGGCAGAATGCCGGCCCGGCGGACCTGTATGACGACGTGCCCTCCTTCGACCAGATGCTGAGCAACCTCAACTGACCGGTAACTGACGGGCGGGCTGACGGGGGTTCCCCCTCATGCCGGCACGGTGTCCAGCAGCAGGTTGAGCCCCTCGGCCATCGTCGGGTGGGTGATGACCGCATCGCGCACCTGCTGATAGCGCAGGCCGCCGAGCATCGCCATCTGCACCGCGGTCATCACCTCCCCGCCGTCGCGGCCGAGCAGGGCCACGCCCAGGATCTGGTCGGTGTCGGCGTCGATCACCGCCTTCCACACCCCGGTGGCGTCGTGGCGGGTCTTGGACCGCGGGATCGCCCCGGCCTCCAGGCGCGCCACCTTCACCGCATACCCCTGCTCGCGCGCCTGGGACTCGGTCAGGCCCACCCGGGCCAGTTCGGGGGTGGTGAACACCACGTAGGGCACCAGCCGGCCGCTGGTGCTGGCCGCCTCCCCGGTGAGGTTGGCGCGCAGCACCCGGAAGTCGTGCCAGGAGGCGTGGGTGAACTGCGGGCTGCCGGCCACGTCCCCGGCACTCCACACCCCAGGCGCGGTGGTGCGCAGATGATCATCGACGACGACGAAGCCCTGGTCGGTCAGGTCCACTCCGGCGGCTGCGGCGTTGAGATGGTCGGTCACCGGGGTGCGCCCGGTGGCGAGCAGCATCTCCTCCCCGCGCA
>CALKWS010000132.1 GCA_938004115.1 uncultured Ruaniaceae bacterium | reverse complement strand
TACATCGCCCCGGCCGAGTGCACCGAGATCCGGCTGAACCTGCCCACCCCGGACCGGATGGCCTACGCCACCGCCGAGCCGGAGGACCGGTACCGCCTGGCCGCCACCGCACCGGGGAAGACCGAGGTGGTGCGGTCCTTGCTGGAACAGCACGACGGCGAGCAGACCCTGATCATCGGGCAGTACCTGGATCAGTTGGAGGAGTTGGCCGAAGCCGTGGGCGCTCCGCTGATCACCGGGTCCACCACGGTGCCGCAGCGGCAGAAACTGTTCGAGCAGTTCCGTGCCGGGCAGGTGCCCACGCTGGTGGTGAGCAAGGTGGCGAACTTCTCCATCGACCTGCCCGAGGCGTCGGTGGCGATCCAGATCTCCGGGTCCTTCGGGTCCCGGCAGGAGGAGGCCCAGCGGCTCGGGCGGTTGATGCGCCCGAAGGCCGACGGGAAGACCGCGCACTTCTACGCCGTGGTCACCCGCGACACCGTGGACCAGGAGTTCGCCGCGCACCGCCAGCGGTTCCTCGCCGAGCAGGGGTATGCGTACAAGATCATCGACGCCGAGGACCTGACCGCGGCGTAAGCGGGTATCGCTGCGTTCCGGTCCCGGGGCGCGGCGTCGTCCGCAGCGTCGCCTCGGGGCGCGCCACCCGCAACGTTTCGCTCCGCCCGGCTATGTGGCCCTCGCTGAGCACCGGGAACGCGCCGAGGTCGTGGCTTTCGGTCATGGTCGCGGACTATGCGCCTCGACCTTGACCGGTAGGCACGACCTCGGCACCGCCGCGAGCGCCGGCGGGCAGGGTGAATCAGCTTCTTGGCCGGGCGATGCATAAACCGTTCGTCTACCCACAGGTCGTTTGCTCACCCACAGGGCGGCCCCTGCTCATGGGCAGCACGACGGCGGCTCCTGACATTGTGCTGCGGCAACGTCATAATGAAGGGGTGCTGGAGATGACCGAACCGCAGGTGTGGACCATGATCGTGGTCTTCGGCACGCTGCTCGCCGGGGTGATCGCCACCGTCTCCGGGTTGTTCGTTCGCGTGGTTCGGAGCGAGATCGGCGGAGTGCGGGCCGAGATCAGCGGCCTGCGGGGCGAGATGGGCAGCGAGATTGGTGGCCTGCGCGCCGAGATGCGCGCGGAGATCGGTGGTCTGCGCGCTGAGATGAATGCGCGGTTCGAAGCGGTCGACGCGCGCTTCGACAGTGTCGACACCCACCTCACGCACCTCGACAGAGATGTCACCGCACTGAGCAAGCGCGTCTTCGGCGCCGACCAGCCCTGAGCGTCGTCCGCGAACCCGGACATCCGCTCACGGGATCCGGACTGTTGGGCTAAGCGCCCGGATCGCCGGCGAGCACCGGGACATCGGTGAAGCGGAACGGCTGGGCGTCCCCGGTGGCCCCGGCGGCCACGGCGGCGCTGCTCGGCACATCGATCGTGACCACATCGCCACCGACGTCGGGCCAGACCACCGTCGCCGTCGCGCTCCGGTCCTCACCCCGCAGGTCCTCGTATCCGAACATCCGGTCCGTCAGCGGCATGAGCCGGACCTCGTCGGGGCGCCCGGCGACGTCATAGGTCATCGGGAACACCCGCTGGCCGTCCA
>CALKWS010000131.1 GCA_938004115.1 uncultured Ruaniaceae bacterium | reverse complement strand
TCGACGACATCCAGTTCCTGCAGGGCAAGGAACAGACGATGGAGGAGTTCTTCCACACGTTCAACACGCTGCACAACGCCAACAAACAGGTGGTCATCACCTCCGACCTGCCGCCGAAGCTGCTCACCGGGTTCGAGGGACGCCTGCGCTCCCGGTTCGAGTGGGGCCTGCTCACCGACGTGCAGCCTCCGGACCTGGAGACCAGGATCGCGATCCTGCGCAAGAAGGCGGGCAGTGAGTCCCTGCAGGCCTCCAGCGACGTGCTGGAGTACATCGCCTCGAAGATCTCCTCCAATATCCGCGAGCTCGAGGGCGCCCTGATCCGGGTCACCGCGTTCGCGAATCTCAACCGTCAGACGGTGGACATGTCCTTGGCCGAGATGGTGCTCAAGGACCTGATCACCGACGACGACGGTGCGGAGATCACCCCCTCGGCGATCATGGCGCAGACCGCGAGTTACTTCGGCGTCACCATCGAGGCCCTGTGCAGCGCCGACCGGTCCCGGGTGCTGGTCAACGCCCGGCAGATCGCGATGTACCTGTGCCGCGAGCTCACCGAGCTGTCCCTGCCGAAGATCGGACAGCTCTTCGGCGGCCGGGACCACACCACCGTGATGCACGCCAACCGGAAGATCCGCCAGCAGATGGCCGAGCGCCGCTCGACCTTCAACCAGGTCACCGAGCTGACCAACCGGATCAAGCAGCAGCACCGCAACTGACGCCCCGGCTGACTCACCCGCTGGCTCCCCGGCTGGGCGACGCGGCTGGGCGACCCGGCACACCGGTTGAGCGGCATCGAGCGCGCCGCGCGGCCGTGCAGGACCGATAGCACATCCGCGGCATCGGCGGACCAATACACAGCTGTGGATATTCCTGTGGATGCCCGTGGACAGAGCGCTCGAACCGGTGGACCGCACCCGGGTCATCGGTGGGCACCGGCCGTGGACGACGAGCCCGTCCACACCCCTCATGTGGCCCTGTGCACAGCAGTGAACACTCCATGCACACCATGATTGATCGTCTGACCTGCGCAAACGCCTTCTGTCCCCAGCATCCCCAACACCGAATACGGTGATGACATCTCTCTACTGGGTCAGGGTGTGAATAACCAACAACAAGCCGAAGCCCCATCCGGTCCCCTGCAGCCCCGCACCCACGGTGACCGTGTGCAGCCGGTTGCTCCACGCCGTCGGCCATCGGCACCTCTTCGCGCACACAAGTGACCTCGGCACCACAACGCTGTCACTATGATCGAGGCACCGTGGTCCGCGACGAGCGCGCCTCGGCACCGCCAGGGGCCTTCCGGCCCGCACCGATCACCTGCTCAGGAGGGCCGACATCGTGAAGTTCAGGGTGGAGCGAGATGTGCTGGCTGACGCTGTCACCTGGACTGCACGGACATTGCCGACCCGGCCCCCGGTGCCCGTGCTGGCCGGGGTGATGCTCGATGCGGACGCGGACGGCACGCTACGGTTGTCCACCTTCGACTACGAGGTCTCCGCCCGTGCGTCGGTGCCCGCCGAGGTGAGCGAACCGGGCACCGTGCTGGTGCTGGGCCGCCTCCTCGCCGAGATCTCCCGTTCGCTGCCGAACAAGCCCATCGATGTGCACCTGGAGGGCAACAAGGTCGAACTGCGGTGCGGTTCGGCCCGGTTCACCCTGCTCACCATGCCCACCGGGGAGTACCCCGAACTTCCGGAGATGCCCGAGCACCAGGGCAGCATCGACGGCGGCGTGTTCGCCGAAGCGATCAACCAGGTGACCATCGCCGCCGGCCGGGACGAGACCCTGCCCCTGCTCACCGGGGTACGGATGGAGATCGAGGGCGACAAGCTCACCCTGCTGGCCACCGACCGGTACCGGCTGGCGATGCGCCAGGTGAACTGGTCACCCAGCTCACCGTCGGTGGAGCAGGTCGCCCTGGTGCGCGCCCGGACCCTGTCCGACGTCGCCCGGAACATGGCCGGCGCGGGGTCGGTGGAGATCTCCCTGGCCGAGGGCGCCGACATCGTGGGCTTCGAGGCCGGTGGCCGGCGCACCACCAGTTTGCTGGTGGACGGGGAGTACCCGCCGGTGCGGCGCCTGTTCCCCGACTCCACCAGCACCCACACGGTGACGAACACCGCCGACCTGATCGAGGCCGCCAAGCGGGTGTCGCTGGTAGCGGAGCGCAACACCCCCATCCGGTTGAGCTTCTCCGAGGGCCAGGTGGTGCTGGAAGCCGGTCAGGGCGATGACGCCCAAGCCTCCGAGGCACTGGAATCGGTGCTCGAGGGCGAGGAGATCACCACCGCCTTCAACCCCCAGTACCTGCTGGACGGGCTGGGTGCGCTCGGCACCGAGTACGTGCGATTGTCGTTGAACCACCCCACCAAGCCGGTGCTGATGACCGGGCAGGACGAGCTCCAGGGCGAGGACCGCTCCGAGGAGTTCCGCTACCTGCTGGTGCCGATCCGGTTCGCCGGCTGACCGGGTCGGGGTGAGCACCGCCACACGGGAACGGCCGCAGCCCGCCGGCGGTGCAGCAGACGTCGTCCTGCGGCGAAGGTGATGTACGTCTCCGACCTGGCCCTGACCGATTTCCGTTCCTACCACCACGTGGTGGTGTCCCTGGAACCGGGAGTCACCGCCCTGGTGGGCGCCAACGGACAGGGCAAGACGAACCTGGTGGAGGCGATCGCCTATCTGGCTACTTTCTCCTCCCACCGGGTCGCCGGTGATCAGGCCCTGGTGCGCCACGGCGCCGAGCGGGCCGTGGTGGCCGCGAAGGTGATGCGCGCCGACCGCCCCCGGGTGCTGGAGCTGGAGATCGTCTCCGGCAAGGCCAACCGGGCGCGGATCAACCGGTCCCCGGTCACCCGGGCGCGGGAGTTGCTGGGACACCTGCGTACCGTGTTGTTCGCCCCGGAGGACCTGGCCCTGGTCAAGGGCGATCCGGACGGGCGGCGGCGATTCCTCGATGACCTGCTCATCCAGCGGGAGGCCAAGCTCGCCGCGGTGCGTAGCGATTACGATCGCATCATCCGCCAGCGCAACGCCTTGCTGAAATCGGCGGGGGCGGCCCGGCGCGGGAGCGGCGGCGGTGACCTGCGCACCCTGGATGTGTGGGACGAGAAGGCCGCCGCCGCCGGTGCCGAACTGATCGCCGCCCGGGTCCGTACCGTGCAGGACCTGCGCCCGCACGTGCGAACGGCCTATGACGAGATCGCCGACGGCAAGGACCCGGCGCTGATCGGTTACCGTTCCTCGTTGCTGGAGCACGCCGGTACGGCGGACGACGACGAGGCGCAGGCCGCGCTCACCGACGTCCCCCTGGTGCAGGCCCGGTTGGTGGAGGCGATGGCCCGGCTGCGCGGCCGGGAGATCGAACGGGGCGTGAGTCTGGTGGGCCCGCACCGGGACGATCTGATGCTGGCCCTGGGCGAACTGCCGGCCAGGGGGTATGCCAGCCACGGGGAGTCCTGGTCCTTCGCGCTGGCGCTGCGGCTGGCTTCCTATGAGTTGCTGCGGACCGAGGACACCTTCGAGGCCGACGGCGAACCGGTGCTTATCCTCGATGATGTGTTCGCCGAACTGGACTCCGGCCGGCGTGCCCGGCTGGCGCAGATGGTGTCCTCCGCGCAGCAGGTGCTGATCACCGCCGCGGTGGCCGGCGATGTGCCGGAGGAATTACAGGGCGCTCGCATCGACGTGGCCGACGGGACCGCGACCCGTGTCCGGTGATCAGCTCCCGCCCGGGAACACCGACGGTCCGCAGGACCCCTCCGGGTCAGGTGGCACGCCGGCGGACCACGCGGCCGACGCCGCGGATCCGGCTCAGATCGCCCTCAACCGGGCCAGGGACGCCGCCCGCGCCAAGGGGCTGCAGCCCGGCCGGCCGGGGAGGCGACGGGGCGGGGGCGCCACCGGTCCGGCTGCCGGTGGCGCAGGTCTCAGGGACAAGGGCGCCGGCCGCGATCCCCAGTTGCTCGGGGACACCGCCGCTGAACTGAGCCGGGTGCTGGGATGGCACCAGCCACTGTCCGTGGGCGGGGTGGTGGGCCGGTGGGCGGACGTGGTGGGCCCGCAGATCGCCGAGCACTGCACCCCGGAGACGTTCATCGACGGGGACCTGGTGGTGCGGGCCGACTCCACCGCGTGGGCCACCCAGATCCGGTTGCTGCTGCCACAGCTCGAGCGCAGGCTCGCCGAGGAGGTGGGTGAGGGGGTGGTCACCTCGATCCAGGTGCTGGGTCCCGGTGGGCCGACGTGGCGCAAGGGCCCCCGCAGCGTGCGCGGACGGGGGCCGCGGGACACCTACGGCTGACCGGAACGTGGCACGACCCGGGGTGTGCCGGCGGCGCCACGCCCAGGTGTGGATATACCTGTGGATATTCGTGTTCGGCGCTGATTCGCGGTAGAATTGATTGACCTGTCCGGGGGGCTCGTGCGCCCTCTTCCATGGCGCTGCGCCGTGGACGGTGCCTGCGGTTCACCCGCTGCGCTGCGCGGACCGACGATGTGATGAGGAGTTCCAGGACGAGTGGCTGAGCAGACGAGTGTGCCGGAACCACGCAATGACGTTCCTTCACCGAACGGCCCGGACCCGGCAGGCTCCGATTACGGCGCAGCCAACATCACGGTCCTGGAGGGCCTGGAAGCGGTCCGGAAACGCCCCGGGATGTACATCGGTTCCACCGGCGAGCGCGGGTTGCACCACCTGGTCTACGAAGTGGTGGACAACTCCGTCGATGAGGCGATGGCCGGGCACTGCGACCGCATCGACGTGACCATCCTGGCCGATGGCGGGGTGCGCGTCAGTGACGACGGTCGCGGCATCCCGGTCGACGTGATGCCCGGCGAGGGTAAGCCGGCGGTCGAGGTGGTGCTCACCACGTTGCACGCCGGCGGGAAGTTCGGCGGCGGCGGGTACGCCGTCTCCGGCGGCCTGCACGGCGTGGGCGTGTCCGTGGTGAACGCGCTGTCCTCCCGGCTGGAGGTGGAGATCCGCCGGCAGGGACATGTGTGGCGCCAGACCTACCGGCAGGGCGAGCCGCAGACCGAGCTGGAGCGGGGTGAGGCCACCGACGCCCAGGGCACCACGGTGACGTTCTGGCCCGACGCGGAGATCTTCGAGACCACGTTCTTCGACTTCGAGACGCTGCGCTCCAGGTTCCAGCAGACCGCGTTCCTCAACAGCGGGCTGACGATCAGCCTGCACGACAAGCGCGAGGAGGACGTGGAGGACGAGGTCGCCGGCCCCGCGCACGAACCCGTGGAGGGGGAGGAGCGCACCCGGTCGGTGGTGTACCGGTACGACGGCGGGCTGGTGGACTATGTGCATCACCTGAACGCCACCAAGGGTGCTGACGTGATCCACCCCGAGGTGATCGCGTTCACCACCGAGGATCCCGAACGCGTCATCGCGCTGGATATCGCGATGCAGTGGACCGGTGCGTACTCCGAGAGCGTGCACACCTACGCGAACATGATCAACACCTCCGAGGGCGGCACCCACGAGGAGGGCTTCCGGTCGGCGCTGACCACGCTGATCAACCGGTACGCCCGGGACAAGGGGCTGCTGAAGGAGAAGGACGACAACCTCACCGGGGAGGACGTCCGCGAGGGGTTGACGGCGGTCATCTCGGTCAAACTCGGTGAACCCCAGTTCGAGGGCCAGACCAAGACCAAACTCGGCAACACCGAGGCCCGCACGTTCGCCCAGAAGGTGGTCTTCGACCAGCTCGGCGATTGGCTGGAGTCCCACCCGAACGAGGCCCGGGACATCATCCGCAAGGCGATCCAGGCCTCCGCGGCCCGGCTCGCGGCCCGTAAGGCCAGGGAGGCCACCCGCCGGAAGGGACTGCTCGAGGGCGCCGGCCTGCCTGGAAAGCTCAAGGACTGCTCCAGCCGGGATCCCTCCCGTTCGGAGATCTTCATCGTCGAGGGTGACTCCGCCGGCGGGTCTGCCGTCCAGGGCCGCAACCCGGAGACCCAGGCGATCCTGCCGATCCGCGGGAAGATCCTGAACGTGGAGAAGGCCCGCATCGACAAGGCCCTGGCGAACCAGGAGGTGCAGGCCCTCATCACCGCCTTCGGCACCGGTATCGGTGAGGAGTTCGATCTCAGCAAACTGCGCTACCACAAGATCGTGCTGATGGCCGACGCCGACGTGGACGGGCAGCACATCCAGACGCTGCTGCTCACCCTGCTGTTCCGGTACATGCGCCCGCTGATCGAGAGCGGCTTCGTCTACCTGGCCCAACCGCCGCTGTACCGGCTGAAGTGGACCAACGCCGAGCACCAGTACGTCTACTCCGACCGGGAACGCGACGCGCTGGTGGCCGAGGGCCTGGCCAAGAACTGGCGGCTGCCGAAGGAAGGCGGGATCCAGCGGTACAAGGGCCTCGGGGAGATGAACTACCGGGAACTGTGGGACACCACGATGAACCCGGACACCCGGACCCTGCGCCAGGTGACACTGGGTGAAGCCGCAGCCGCCGATGAGATCTTCACCATCCTCATGGGCGAGGACGTCGAGTCCCGGCGTTCGTTCATCCAGCGCAACGCCCGCGACGTTCGCTTCCTGGACATCTGAGCGGGTAGATCACCCGCCCCGCCCCGCTGATCCGGCCTCGACCGAAGGACCTGTGTGACCGAGCAAACCCCCACCACTGACCGCATCGAGCAGGTGGACCTGCAACTGGAGATGCAGCGGTCCTACCTCGACTACGCGATGAGCGTGATCGTGGGCCGGGCACTGCCCGATGTGCGCGACGGCCTCAAACCGGTGCACCGCCGGGTGCTGTACGCGATGTACGACGGCGGGTACCGCCCCGATTCGGGATTCTCCAAGTGCTCCCGCGTGGTGGGCGACGTGATGGGCCAGTTCCACCCGCACGGCGACTCGGCGATCTACGACGCGCTGGTGCGGCTGGTCCAGCCGTGGTCCATGCGGTACCCGCTGGTGGCCGGGCAGGGGAACTTCGGCTCGCCGGGTGACGACGCCGCCGCCGCCCCGCGGTACACCGAGTGCCGGATGGCGCCGCTGGCAATGGAGATGGTCCGCGACATCGACAAGGCCACCGTGGACTTCGGGGACAACTACGACGGGCGCACCCAGGAACCTTTGGTGCTCCCCGCCCGGTTCCCCAACCTGCTGGTCAACGGTTCGGCCGGGATCGCCGTCGGGATGGCCACCAACATCCCGCCGCACAACCTGCGCGAGGTCGCCTCCGGAGTGCAGTGGTTGCTGGAGAACCCCGAGGCCAGCGCCGAGGAGTTCCTCGCCGCGCTGATGCAGCGCATCAAGGGCCCCGACTTCCCCACCGGCGCGCAGATCCTGGGCACCAAGGGCATCCAGGAGGCCTACCGCACCGGCCGCGGTTCGATCACCATGCGTGCGGTGGTGGAGGTGGAGGAGATCCAGGGCCGCACCTGCCTGGTGGTCACCGAACTCCCTTACCAGGTCAACCCCGACACCCTGGCCGCCAAGATCGCCGACCTGATCCGCGACGGACGCATCCAGGGCATCGCCGACATCCGTGATGAGACCTCCGGGCGCGCGGGCCAGCGCCTGGTGATCGTGCTCAAGCGCGACGCGGTGGCCAAGGTGGTGCTGAACAACCTCTACAAGCA
>CALKWS010000130.1 GCA_938004115.1 uncultured Ruaniaceae bacterium | reverse complement strand
CGCGAAGGAGGAGGCGCCATGACCGACGACGTGGACAGCACTGCCGACGTGGACAGCACTGCCGACGTGGACACCGCTGCCACGCCCGCCGACATCGCGGCTGCCGGGGGTCCGGTGCCCGGTGCGGCTGCCGGGGGTCCGGTGCCCGGCGAGCCCGGTGGCCTGCTCGGGGCGGTGGAGGCGATCCTCATGGTCACCGACAGCCCGGTGAGCGGTGAGCACCTGGCCCGCGTGCTGCAGGTGCCGGTGGATGAGGTGCATCAGGCCCTGACCCAACTGGTGGAGGAGTACACCACCGGGCCCCGGCGGCGGGGTTTCGAACTGCGCGAGGCGGGCGGGGGATGGCGGCTCTACTCCGCGCCCGCCTACGCCGACGCGGTGCAGGCGTTCGTGCTGGAGGGACAGACGGCCCGGCTCACGCAGGCAGCGCTGGAGACGCTCGCGGTGATCGCCTACCGCCAGCCGGTCTCCCGGGGGCGCATCGCCGCGATTCGCGGGGTGAACGTGGACTCGGTGGTGCGGACCCTGCTCACCCGCGGGCTGATCGAGGAAGCCGGGGTGGACCAGGAGGGCGGAGCGATGCTCTACCGCACCAGCGCCTACTTCCTGGAACGGATGGGGCTGCGGTCCCTTGACGACCTCCCCCCGCTGGCGCCGTACCTGCCTGACCTGGACGCCCTGGACGACGTGGACGGGCTCGCGTGACCCCGGGGCAGGTGCACGACCCCGAGGGGGTACGGCTGCAGAAGGTGCTGGCCGGCGCCGGCGTCGGCTCCCGACGGGCGTGTGAGGAACTCATCGCCGCCGGGCGGGTGCAGGTGGACGGGGTGACCGTGCGCCAGCTGGGCGTGCGCGTGGACCCGCGCACCGCCGTCGTGCATGTGGACGGACTGCGGGTACAGCTCGATCAGGATCTGGTCACCCTGGCGCTGAACAAGCCGCTCGGGGTGCATTCCACCATGTCCGACGAACAGGGCCGTCCGGACCTGAGCACGTTCGTTGCCGATCGCCCGGAGCGGTTGTTCCACGTGGGCCGGTTGGACGCCGACACCCAGGGACTGCTGCTGCTGACCAACGACGGGGAGCTCGCCCACCGGTTGATGCACCCCTCCCACGAGGTGCCGAAGACCTACGTGGCCACGGTGGACGGCCTGGTCCGCCGGGGGCTGGCACGCACCCTGACCGCCGGTGTGGAACTGGCCGACGGAACGGCGCGGGCCGACCAGTTCAAGGTGCTCCAGACCACCGGCGGCTCCTCCCTGGTGGAGATCACGCTGCATGAGGGCCGTAAACACATCGTGCGCCGGCTGCTTGCCGAGGTGGGCCACCCGGTGACGCGGCTGACCCGCACCCGGATGGGGCCGGTGCGTCTGGGCACGCTCAAACCCGGCCGCACCCGGGTGATCCAGGGCAGTGAACTGGGCCGGCTGATGGCGGCCGTCGGACTCTGACGCCGAGCCGGGATAGGGTGCTCTGCGTGCCTTCGCTCGCCTCCACCACCGGCCCCGTGCTCATCGTGGGTACCGGGCTGCTCGGGGCCAGTATCGGCCTGGGACTTCGTGCCATGGACGTGCCGGTCTGGCTGCGGGACGCCTCACCCACCGCACTCGCCCTGGCCCGGGACGTGGGCGCCGGAGACATCGACGACGGTGATGCGCCCGCCCCCCAACTGGTGATCATCGCCGCACCGCCAGATGTGACCGCCGAACTCATCGCGGCCGCGCTGCTGGAGCACCCCGAGGCGGTGGTGACCGACGTGGCCAGCGTCAAGGGGGTGCTGCTCAGCGAACTGCACCGGATGGAGGGGGTGGACCTGCGCCGGTACGTGGGATCGCACCCGATGGCCGGCCGGGAACGGTCCGGGGCGGCTGCGGCGTCCTCGGAGTTGTTCGCCGGGCGGCCCTGGGTGATCACCGAACATCCCGCGTCCGATCCGGCCGCGGTGCGGATGGTGCGCCACCTGGCCACCGACCTGGACGCCAGCCCGGTGCACCTGGAGCCCAGGGAGCACGATGAAGCGGTGGCCCTGGTCTCCCACCTGCCGCAGATGATGGCCTCCCTGGTGGCGGCCCGTCTCACCGATGCCGCCCCGGAGTCCCTGGCGCTGTCCGGTCAGGGGCTGCGGGACGTCACCCGCATCGCCGCCAGCGACCCCAGGCTGTGGGCGGCGATCATCACCGGTAACGCCGCCGCCGTCTATGGCGCGTTGCGCGAGGTGCGCGCCGACCTCGAGGTGCTGCTGGAGGCGCTCGAGCGCGCGGCCGTCGACGGACCGCTGGCCGAGGGCGCGGCCGGGGCCGTCTCGGCACTGGTCAGCGCGGGCAATGACGGCGCACGGCGTATCCCGGGCAAGCACGGCGGTGCGCGGCGCCTGTACACCGAGGTGACCGTGCTGGTGCCCGATGAGCCCGGCGAGCTGGGCCGGCTGTTCTCCGAGATCGGTCAGATCGGCGTCAATATCGAGGATTTCGCAATGGAACACTCCCCGAAGCAGAAGGTGGGCATGGCGATCGTGTCGGTGCTGCCGAGTGCCGCGGCGACCTTGCACGAGTCGCTGACCGAACGCGGATGGCGGGTGGTGATGCCGTGAACCACCACCGACCCGCCACGGATCCGCAGCCGGGCCACCCACCCCAGCGATCCGTCCCGCCGGACGTCGCGGGCCTGGTCATCGCCATCGACGGCCCCTCGGGTACGGGCAAGTCCACGATCGCCCGGCGTGTCGCGACGCAGTTGGGCCTGGCCTACCTGGACACCGGGGCGATGTACCGGGCACTGACCTGGTGGTGCCTGCACCGGGGCATCGACCTGGCCGATGAGCAGGCCGTGGCCCGGGCCGCCCGCACCATGCCCCTGCGCATCGACACCGACCCCGGCCGCCCCGCCTTCGTCGTCGGCGATCAGGACGTGAGCCGGCAGATCCGCGACGAACGCATCTCCACCCATGTCTCAGCGGTGGCCACCAACCTGCAGGTGCGTCCCCAACTGCAGGACCAGCAACGCCAGGTGATCGCCGCCGAGACCAGGCCCGGCGGGTTCAGCGACGGCCGCGGCATCGTTGCCGAGGGCCGGGACATCACCACCGTGGTGGCCCCGCAGGCCCAGGTGCGGGTGCTGCTGGTGGCCGATGAGCAGGTCCGGCTGGCCCGGCGCAGCAACGAACTGCACGGACGTGTGGACGCCGGCACGCTGGCGGCCACACGTGACCAGGTGGTGCGCCGCGACGCCCAGGACGGCACGGTATCGAACTTCACCACGGCCGCTGACGGGGTCAGCACCGTGGACACCACGCACATGACCATCGAGGAGGCCGTCGCGGCCGTCCTGGAACTGGTGGAGGCCAACCGATGAATGCCCAGGACCCCACTCCGGCGGGGGAACCGGCGAAACCCGCTGCGCCGGCGACGCCCACAGCCCCGGCCACCAGCCCCGGGCAGGCGATCAAACCCGAGCACATCAAGCGCTGGGGGCCCAAGTGGTCCCGCCGGGTGGGCTGGGTTCTCGCCCGGGTGCTGTGGAACACCAAGGTGATCGGACGTGAGCACGTGCCCAGGCAGGGCCGGGTACTGATCGCGGCCAACCACACCGGGATCATCGACGGCCCGCTGCTGCACGGGGTGATCCCGCGCTCCTCGCACATCATCATCAAGGAGGAGATCTTCAACGTCTTCTTCATCGGCTTCCTGATGCGCTGGGCCGGGCAGATCCCGGTGGACCGTAAGAACGGCCGGGCCGCCCTGCAGACCGCACTGGCGCTGCTGGACGAGGACCGGCTGGTCGGAGTGTTCCCCGAGGGCACCCGGGGTGCGGGGGACGTGAAACAGACCAAGGCCGGCATCGCCTGGCTCGCGGTGCGCTCCGGGGCGCCGGTGGTGCCGGTGGCGATCCTGGGCACCCGCCCCCCGGGTAAGAAACCGGGCCACATCCCCGGCATCCGCGCCAAACTGCACGTGGTGTACGGCGAACCGTTCCAGGCGAGCGATCCGGAGCTGGGTACCGGCCGGGCCGCGGTGAGCCACGCGATGGGCGTGATCCAGGAGAGGATGAGCGAACACGTGCGGGAGGCCTCTCGGCGCACCGGTGTGCCGCTGCATGCGGCCACCGAGATCTGACCGGCCCGCCGGCGGCGCGAACCGGCTGCCCGGCGACAGCGCCGATCCCCTCCGCGCGGCGCGACAGTTCGGCCCGCGTGTGATGCACGGTCCGGTCGGCGGGTCATGCGCAGTCTCCGGCGTGCGCCATGATGGGGTGGTGAACCAGTCCCGATCACAGCCCGACGACGGCCCCGCCGCGCCCGACCACTCGGCACGTCCCGCGGCTCAGCCGGGCAACGCGCCCGATGCCGATTCGTGGGAACACCGCCCGGCGGCCGATCTGAGCGAGTCGGCGGAGCAGAGCCAGCGTGCCGACGCCCTACGTGCCGGGCTGCAGCAGTACGACCTCGCCGAGGAGGACCTCGCCCTGCTGGAGGGCCGCGGTGAGTTCCCCGAGGGCCCGGAGGGGGACGGGCCGCTACCGGTGCTGGCCGTGATCGGGCGGCCGAACGTGGGCAAGTCCACGCTGGTCAACCGGATCCTGGGGCGCCGGGAGGCCGTGGTGCAGGACACCCCCGGCGTGACCCGTGACCGGGTGCTCTATCCGGCCGAATGGGCCGGGCGGGACTTCCTGGTGATGGACACCGGCGGCTGGGAACGCGATGTGCGGGGGCTGTCTGCGCGGGTGGCCGAGCAGGCGGAGATCGCCATCGAACTGGCCGATGCGGTGATGTTCGTGGTGGACGCCACCGTGGGACCCACCGGCACCGACGAGCACGTGGTGCGCCTGTTGCGCCGGTCCGGCAAACCCACCCTGCTGGTGGCGAACAAGGTCGACGACCAGCGCACCGAGGCCGACGCCGCGCTGCTGTGGTCCCTGGGCCTGGGCGAGCCGCACCCGGTGTCCGCGCTGCACGGACGCGGCTCCGGGGACCTGCTGGACCGGGCGATGGAGGTGCTGCCCGAGTTCTCCGAGGCCGCCGGTCGCCGGCTGGAGGACGGGCCGCGGCGGGTCGCGCTGATCGGACGCCCGAACGTCGGCAAGTCCTCCCTGCTCAACCACCTGATCGGCGCCGAACGGGTGGTGGTGGACGACGTGGCCGGAACCACCAGGGACCCGGTGGACGAGTTGGTACGGTTGGACGGCCGGGAGTGGTGGTTCGTGGACACCGCGGGCATCCGGCGCCGGGTGCACCAGACCCGCGGCGCGGACTTCTACGCCTCGTTGCGCACCCAGAGCGC
>CALKWS010000129.1 GCA_938004115.1 uncultured Ruaniaceae bacterium | reverse complement strand
GCCGTGGTGCTGCTCACCGCGGGGGTGGTGCTGCTGCTGGCCCGCCACCGGATGCGCACCGACGCCACCGAGGAGCGCCTCCGGCGGGAGCGGCTCCACCGGGACGAGCGAAGTGGCGGTGAAGGGCACGGCGGCGAGGCGTACCACGGCGAGGGGCGCGACGGCGAGGGGCACGACGGCGGGGGGCACGACGGCGAGGGGCACGACGGCGACGCACCGGGCCCGTAGCCGGCGGTGCCGACGGTGCCGCCGGTGGGGTGCCGCGCAAGCGCGGGGATACGGCCGCGATAACGTGGATGCGTGGCACGTGCGATCACTCCCGAGGCCGGGGACCAGGCGTTGGCGGCCTGGCTGGACGGCACCGCCGACGGACGCCAAGTACGCACCGCCGTGCGCTACACACTGCAGTTGCTCAGCAGCACCCACCCCGGCAACGCCGTGGAGGTTCGGGTGCCCCCGGCCGGCGTCACCCAGGCCATCGAGGGGCCGCGGCACACCCGCGGAACGCCGCCGAACGTGGTCGAGACCGACCCGGACACCTGGCTCGCCCTGGCCACCGGGCGGCGCACCTGGGCGGAGGCGGTGGACGCCGGCGCCGTGAGCGCCTCCGGGGTGCGGGCCGACCTGGGTGAGGTGCTGCCGCTGCGGCCCTGAGGTCGGCGCCCGGGGGCGACCGGGTGCGACCGGGGCGGGGCCGGGTAGGGGCGCGCCGCGCGGCGTATCCGGGCCGGCCGGCATCGGCTAGCGTTGACGGAGTGGATGCTCCAGATGCTCAGCCCGGCAACGATTCTCCCGATCGTGTCCCGGACGCCCGGGATGATCGAGAAGGCTCCGACGCCCGGACCGCTCCGGACGACCCGCGCACCCCGACCGCCCCGCACAACCCGGACGCCCCGCCCGCCCCGGACGCCCCGCGCAACCCGTACGCCGCCGGCGGCGAGGAGGTGCGCGTGGTGAGCGGCGCGGAGACGGTGGGGCTGGCGCACCCCCGCACCGTGCGCAAGGGTCCGCGTTTCGGGCGCATCGGCGTGCTCAGCGGCGTGATCGGCGTGATCTGCTGCGCCGTCGTGACGTGGTTGTTCGCCCGGCCCACGGAGTTCCTGTCGCTGCCGGGCGTGTTCCTGCTGCTCGCAGTGTTCCTGGTGCCGGTGTTCGTGTTCGCCGGCCTGGCCATCGCACTGCTCATGGACGCCCGCGCCCGCCGTCGTTCCGCGCGGAACTGAACCGCCCGCCGTCGTTCACTGCGGGACCGGACCTCCCGGCCCCAGGGCCCGCCGGGCCGACCGGTGTGGGACGATAGCGGGGTGGCGCGCGGAGATGGTCGACTCTCACACGAACTCCTGCCCGGGGAGAAGGGTCCGCAGGACGCCTGCGGGGTCTTCGGCGTCTGGGCGCCGGGGGAGGAGGTCGCCAAACTCACCTACTTCGGCCTGTACGCCCTGCAGCACCGCGGCCAGGAATCAGCGGGTATCGCCACCTCCAACGGCAACCAGATCCTGGTGTACAAGGACATGGGCCTGGTGTCCCAGGTGTTCGACGACGCCTCCCTGCGGTCCCTGACCGGGCACATCGCCCTGGGCCACGTGCGGTACGCCACCGCAGGCAAGTCGGTGTGGGAGAACGCCCAACCCACACTCGGGCCCACGGCCTCCGGAACCGTGGCGCTGGGCCACAACGGCAACCTGATCAACACCTCCGAACTGGTGGACCTGGTCACCCAGCGGTACGGCCCGGCGGCCCGGCGGCGCCTGGACCCGCGCCCCACGGACACCGCAGTGCTCACCGCGCTCCTCGGCGGGGACGCCGGTCAGAGCCTGGAGGCCACCGCGCTGGACGTGCTGCCCCGGCTGCGCGGCGCGTTCTCCCTGGCGTTCATCGACGAACAGGGCCTGTACGCCGCGCGCGACCCCCAGGGCATCCGCCCGCTGGTGCTCGGCCGCCTCTCCCGGGGCTGGGTGGTGGCCTCGGAGACCGCCGCGCTGGACATCATCGGCGCCTCGGTGGTGCGGGAGGTGGAGCCGGGAGAGCTGCTCATCATCGACGCCGACGGGCTGCGCTCGCGCAGGTTCGCCGACCCGGCCCCCAAGGGATGCGTGTTCGAGTACGTCTACCTGGCCCGCCCGGACACCACCATCGCCGGCACCTCCGTCAACGCCGCCCGGGTGCGGATGGGCCGCGCCCTGGCCCGGGAGCACCCGGCCGAGGCGGACCTGGTGATCCCGGTCCCCGAATCGGGCACCCCGGCCGCGATCGGGTACGCGACCGAATCCGGCATCCCCTTCGCCCAGGGGCTGACGAAGAACTCCTACGTGGGGCGCACCTTCATCGAACCGTCCCAGACCATCCGGCAACTGGGTATCCGCCTCAAGCTCAACCCGCTGCGGGAGGTGATCCGCGGCCGGCGCCTGGTGGTGGTGGATGACTCCATCGTGCGCGGTAACACCCAGCGGGCCCTGATCCGCATGCTCCGCGAGGCCGGCGCCGCGGAGATCCACGTCCGGATCTCCGCCCCGCCGGTGAAGTGGCCGTGCTTCTACGGCATCGACTTCGCCACCCGCGCCGAACTCATCGCCAACGGCCTGAACACCGATGAGATCCGGGCGAGCCTGGGCGCGGACTCCCTGGGGTACATCTCCACCGAGGCGATGATCCGCGCCACCGAGCAACCGGCCCGGGCGTTGTGCGCCGCGTGCTTCACCGGTGAGTACCCGCTACCGGTCAGCGAACCTGCCGATGTGGCCATGGTGTCCGGTCAGGACGAACTACCCCTGGGCGAACCGAAGGACGGACTGCGGTCCCTCTCGGTGTCCTCCGGAGGAGAAGGAGCACTGCAGCGCCCATGATGGCCGACGACGAGCACCAGGTGGCAGCGAACGGCGGGCCGGGCGCACCGAACACCGCCGCACGCAACCCCGCCCCGATCACCTACGCCGCAGCGGGCGTGGACACCCGCGCCGGCGACACCGCGGTGGAACTGATGAAGGACGCCGTGCGCGCCACCCACACCGGCGCCGTCGTCGGTGGCGTGGGCGGGTTCGCCGGCATGGTCGACGCCTCGGCGCTGCTGCGCTACCGCCGGCCGTTGCTGGCCACCTCCACCGACGGGGTGGGCACCAAGGTGGCCATCGCCCAGGCCATGGACGTCCACGACACGATCGGGTTCGACCTGGTGGGCATGGTGGTCGACGACATCGTGGTGGTGGGGGCGACCCCGATGTTCATGACCGACTACATCGCCTGCGGGGCCGTGGTACCCGAGCGGATCGCCGCGATCGTGCGCGGTATCGCCGAGGCCTGTCAGGTGGCCGGCGCCGCGCTGGTGGGCGGGGAGACCGCCGAGCACCCCGGCCTGCTGGGCCCGGAGGAGTACGACGTCGCCGGGGCAGCCACCGGGGTGGTGGAGGCCGACGACGTGCTCGGCCCGGAGCGGGTGCGGGCCGGGGACGTGGTGGTCGCCATGGGATCCTCCGGGCTGCACGCCAACGGCTACTCCCTGGTGCGTGCCGTGGTGGCTCGGGCCGGCTGGGACCTGGACCGGGAGGTTCCGGAGTTCGGCCGCACCCTGGGGGAGGAGCTGCTCGAACCCACGCGGGTGTACGCCGCCGATGTGCTGACGCTCGCTGCGGACGAGGCAGCCGGCGTGCGCGCATTCAGCCACATCACCGGGGGCGGGCTCGCGGCGAACCTGGCCCGGGTGCTGCCGGCGGACCTGGTCGCCACGGTGGACCGCTCCTCCTGGCAGGTGCCGGCCGTGTTCGAGGTGGTCCGGTCCCTGGGGCAGGTGCCCTGGGATGACCTGGAGTCCACGCTGAACCTGGGGGTGGGCATGGTTGCGATCGTGGCGCCGGAGGCGGTCGATCACGCGCTCGGCGCACTGGCCGGCCGCGGCGTGCCGGCGTGGGTGCTCGGCCAGGTCCGTCACACCGACGACGTCGCGCCCGGTGCCGCGGTGGTCCGGGGCACGAAGGGCGTGCACGGCGGCGGCGTGCAGATGAGCGGGAACTACCGCACCGGCTGACCGCGGGGCCCCAGCGGGTGCCGGCGCCTCGGGTGCCGGCCCCGGCGAGCGCACGCGGAAGTGACCGCGGGCGTCGCCCGACCCACGCGGCTACCTACGCCACGTACCTGACACGGCCACGGTAGTGACGTCGTCGTACGTGTCCCGACTTACGGGGTTGCGCCGCGCAGCGGACGCGGGCCCGCCCCGGAAAGGGGGAGCCCGCCCGCTGCGTCAATGCATCCTCAGCGGGAGTGGCTGTGCCAGTCGTCGTCCTCGTCCGTAGCGGGCGGGATCTCATACCGATCCGCAAGGTCGGTCTGCGTCGCACCCCGCAGTTCGCGTTCGAGTGCCTCGTAGTCGGTCTCCGGGCTGTAGTACTTCAGCTTGCGAGCGACTTTTGTCTGCTTAGCCTTCTGACGGCCGCGCCCCATGAGCGTGACCCCCTCCACGGATACTGCCGGGGCCACACCGTCTCGGACGTAGTGGCCGCCGGTTCTTGGTCAATGTGTCGTGACTCCACCGTACATGTTCACCATGGCGATCTGCCAACTGGTTCACGCCCGGAGGAAGGTTCGATGGACCACAGTGGTGATCCACGGGCCCGTGTTAGCGGCTGCGGCGCAGGATCACCAGGCCCACCACGCCCACCACGAGCACGGCCGCGCCGCCGATCACCAGCATCGCGCGCGTCTCACCGCGTTTGACGTCCTCGACGAAGTTGGCTGCCTGGACACGCGGATCCACTCGTTCCACCAGGGAATCCACGCTGCGGGTCAACTCCGCCCGCCGGGCCTCCAGGTCCGCCTCGATCTCGGCGACGGTGCGCTTGCGGGGTTCCGCACCGGAGTTGGCGCTCATGACTTGACTCCCTGCTTGACAGCCTCGACGTCCTTCTTGATGTTCTCCCCGGTGGTGGGCGCGGGCGGTGCGTTCTTCAGTTTCGACCTACCCACCAGGACCAGGATGAGCGTGACCAGCAGGAGGAAACCGGCCACGATCAACGACGCCGCCCAGAACGGCATCACCGTGGCCAGGCCGAACATGGCCGCCGTCAGCAACCACCCGAAGGCGAAGAGGCCGAACACGGCGGCACCGGCGAACATGCCTGCGCCCATCCCCATCGCCTTGCCCCGCTCGGCCAACTGCGCCTGGGCGAGCTGGATCTCGTCGCGGATGAGGGCGGAGAAGTCCTCGGTGACCTTGCTGAGCAGCGCCCCGACCGAGGGGCGCACGGTCGAGCCGGCACGTGGCGGCGTCGTACCTGCGGGGCGTGAGCCCACCGACGGGCCGGGACCGGCGGGGCGTCCTCCCACCGGCGGAGTGGTGCCCGGGCCGGGGGCGGGTCCGGGCCCCGGCGGCGGCGGTGCTCGCCGGCTTCGCTCTCGAGTTGCGACACGCCGAG
>CALKWS010000128.1 GCA_938004115.1 uncultured Ruaniaceae bacterium | reverse complement strand
GACCGAGTGAAGCAGGCTCGGGTCGGAGAAGATCTCCCGGTGGTCCACCACCTTCACCCGGCCGTTATCGGCGGCTAACCATCCAGGTCGTTGGTCATCGGTAACGAGGTAGATCCGCCGGATCCAGGGAGCGTACATCTCCAAGGATCGCAACGACGCTCGCAACTCCCCGCGGTCACGGAACCGGTGGGCGGAAACGGTCTCATCGGCGCTATCGGCACCGTTCTGACCGGTCTCACTCAGTACGCGGGCACGTCTCTCGCGCCATCGTGGGTCAGAATCGTCCACCCAGAGGTACACCGCGTCGACCGGGAATTCGATCGATGCCGCGTCGCCTCCGGTACCGGCAAGGATTGGTTCGGGCCGACCATCCCATCGCGTCCGTGTTTCCAAGTGGAGCGGGTTGTTATCGACTTCCTGCACCACGCTGTCACGGTCAGGAGCGACTAACGTGTCGCGCTCGACGGCTTCATCCCAGATTGCGATATCGCAACTGCAGGAGGCGGCGTAAAGCGTGCCCGTAATCTGACATCGCACGTACTGAAATATCCTGAAATGCTCTATCGACGTCAGTTCCTCCTGCCTGAGTCCCTCTCGGACCAGTCTGGTCGGGGATGCCCGGTCGAACTGGTAATAGAACGCCTCAGGCCCCAGTGTGTTTGCAAGGGCATGCGCTAAGTCAGCGAGTTCATCGCGGCGCACTGCCCAGCGCGCCGTCCGGGTGAAAGGCCGGTGCATCGCAAAGAATTCCACGCCCGAGTGGGTCAAGGCCGCGGCGACGCGGTCGGCCGTTTGAGCGGCTAAGTGCCACATGCGCACCACGTCTTGTTGACGCGCAACCACGAACTGGGTGCGGTGCCGGGTTACCTCGCGATCTACACCGGCATCGGCGAGGCGCGAAACCCCGGTTGGAACCAAACGGCGCAAACTGGGATGCCGCCCTTGAGAGGAGACTGCTAGATCGACGAGCCGGCGGCGTACGCGGTACGTCAGCATCAGGCGGCGCCGCAATCCCGCAGCCATGCGCATAACTCCAGTGAGCACCGGCACTCCTCCAGACTCACCCGCAACCCGAGCGGAACGAGTCATCGACGTGTCTATGACGGCACGGTCTCGCACATAGCGGGAGCCTCATACTAACGACGCCGCTCAGGCCCACCACCGGCTCTGGCGCACACGAGGTGATTCAAACCGTCTCTCAACCGGATGACGGGTTCTTGCGGGCGATGTGCTCGATCGTGGCGACGAACCTGGCACCGTCACGCTCCCAGTTCAGATGCTCGCGGGCGTAGGCGTGACCTGCTGCACCAAGTTGGATTCGCTTCTCCTCGTCCGCGATCCACTCCCGCAGCACCGTCGCCGCCGCTTCCACGTCCCCGAACGGGACGACGACGCCGCATCCCCCTTCACGCACGAGATCCTCCGAGGCAGGGTTCGGAGTGGTGATCACCGGAAGCCCGTAGGCCATGTATTCCATGACCTTTGTGGGAGGCGAATAGTGGTAGTTCGGCTCATCGTGCAACATGGAGACTCCGGCCAGGGCACCAGGCAGCCGTTGCAGCGCCTTGGCGTTGGGCACGAATCCGGTCCATGTCAGCAATCCGGCCTCAGCCGCACGCCTCAGTTCGGTGGCTACGTCGGCTTCCGCAGGTCCGATCACCTCCACCTCGACCTCCGGTAACTGCCGGGCCAGTTCGATGAGGTCATGGCCACCTCGGGCCGTGGTGATTTTGCCTAGGTACACCACCCGTGAACGGCCCGGGGGCGGGGGCGCCCCATCCGGGATCCGGATGCTGTTGGGCACCACCGGATGCGGACGCCGGAACCGTCGCTGATACCCCGGCTCAGCAAGCAGCAGGTTGTAGCGTCGCTCCGCGATCCGTTCCGCCGCACTTACCGAAGCAGCCAAGACACTCCGCAGGGGCTTCGGTACCCACTCGCGCATCGACAGTGCCGCCGCGGTGTCCTCGTGCACATCCCACACCAGCGCAGCGCCGTGTCGGCGCTGGCCGGCCAAGGCGAGCAACAGATCCGGGTCGTGCACGATCACTACGTCAACCGTGGAAGCCACGCGGGCAATCAGCCGCCGAGCGGCCCGGATGGCAGCAAGCCGGCGCCGACCCCGTGCCCTGGGCAGGTCGTGCCTTTGAACCCCCGGTGGAGCGCTCCTGCCGAAGGCCGGGAACGGAGCCGCGTACGCCACCTGGTGCCCTGCTGTGAGCAATGCTGGAATCTGCCGATACCGGATCCGAGCGTCCTCAGGGTCATGGACGATCGTGACTATCAGGATCCGCAACCGCGTGCTCATCGTGGTCAGTGTACGAACATGGGCACTTCCTGAAGATTGACCCGTCCCAACTGGGGTCACCAGGCGTCTTGTTTCGGTGGTGTAAGGTGCCGCCCGCCACGGTGTAAGGTGCCGCCCGCCACAGAGGGCGACAGACCCGGTCCTGCGACGCTTATGCTGTGGGAGGTCCGTATCCACTTCGAGGAGCGCCGATGTCCACCCAACCAGTCATGCTGCCGATGCGCGCATGCGTGCAACCGGGAGTGCGCCGCCTGTGACCACAGCGGAGGCCACCGAGCCGGAGCAGCCGTCGAACCTTGCCGAACTGGCTCGCGAGCACGGGTTGACTAAAGTTGGCGAGCGGCCCGGATTGATCACCTATATCCGTCAGATGTGGGCGTACCGGGGCTTCCTCTGGACGATGTCCACGGCCAAGTCCTACAGCCAGTACCAGAACAACTACCTCGGTCAGTTGTGGACAATCCTGAGCCCGCTGACGCTGGCCGCGGTGTACTACGTGGTCTTCGTCATGATGCTGCGCACGACCGGGGACATTCAGAACTCCGTGTCGTTCCTCGTTATCGGGATCTTCATATTCCTATCGATCTCGGCCACGTTGTCGTCGGGTGCCAACTCGATCTTGAACAACACAAACGTCGTTAGGTCACTGCAGTTCCCGCGGGCCGTGCTGCCTGTGTCTGTATCGATCTCGGAGATGATCAACCTCCTCCCAGCGATCGTGGTGATGTACCTCATCGTTCTGGCAACCGGAGAAACTCCCACCTGGGGTTGGCTGGGCGTGCCGGCGGTGTTGGTGCTCATCTTGGTTTTCACGGCCGGCGCCTGCATGATGGCAGCTCGCATCATCGTCGCGGCCAGGGACTTGCGAAATTTCATCCCGATGGTCACTCGGGTGTTGAGGTACGGCTCGGGCGTCTTCTTCCC
>CALKWS010000127.1 GCA_938004115.1 uncultured Ruaniaceae bacterium | reverse complement strand
GAATGCGCTTTCCGGGTGAGCGTACGCAACGGCGGCAAGTAGCGTCAAGGCGGCGTCGGACCCGCTGCCGGTCTTCGCGTCAGCGGGGCCGCGCCTTGGGCGGCCGGGCGCTGGACCACCTTTCCATCGGTGCGTGCGGGTCGCGGGCCAGCGTGGTCGCCCCGGATCCGCCAGCGGCGGCGCCCCAGGAGAGCCCTGCGGGATGGTGCGTCCCTCTTGACGGACTGCAAGCGCTTGCAAAATCGTTGCCATCTCCGTAATGTGCTCGCCGCAAGCAACGCCAATGGAGGATTCTTGATCACTACTGTTCGGGTAGACCCTCAACGTAGCCGGCGCCCGGGCAGGGCGCGCGCCACCGCCAGTCTCGCTGCGGCGTTGGCGCTTGTGTTCAGTCCGATGGCCGCGAGTCAGGCCGATGTTCCCGCTGAGGACTCTCGCGTCTCCCGCATTCTTGAGCAGGATGAGAACCTCGAGTATCTGGGCACTCCGGTGACCTCGCAGATACCCAGCCAGGCCGCGCCCGGCATCGAGGACGGTCGCCATGTGTCGTACCAGGTGTTCAAAGGCGAGGCCGACACCGACCACCCCGCCACTTTCGTCGTCACGGATGTGGAGACCGGCGAACAACTCTTCACCTGTCCGGTGGATGGTGCTGAGCACGTCCGCAACCTGAATATCGCATCAGACGGCGTGGTGTACTGGGGCACCTACTACGACTCCCGGCTCTGGTCCTACCATCCAGAGGCGAACGAGTGCCGGGACCATGGCCCGATCGATGAGGACTGGGACAGGTCCGACCCCTTCGGCATCTCCCCAGGGCCCGACGGGTCGATGTATCTGGGCTCGTACCCCGACGCTCGCCTGTACCTGTTCGATCCCTCAGAAGGCGGGCGAATCGAACTCCTGCATGAGGTGGATCCCGGCGCCGAGTACATCCACTCCATCGCCTACTACGAGGAGGACGATGCGGTGTACGTCGGCACCGGCGGACAAGAACCGCGACTATGGCGGATCGAGGATGCCGGCCGGGGCGAACCCAGCCTGATCGCCGATAAGGAGACCGTCCCCGGACTCGACGACGCCGCTCAGTGGATCGCACGGATGGACATAGTTGAGGACCGGATCATCGGTCAGGTGGGGCTGCGCATGCTCGTGCTCGACATGGAAGGCAACGTGGTGCGTTGGGAGCCGGATCAGGAGCGCACCCACTTCGGCCACCACACCATTCCCGGCCCGGAAGGCGGCACGGCGATCTTCTCCGCGGACGGCGGACAGTTGATGCTCTACGACCTCGAGCAGGACTCCATCCACGACACCGGGATCAATATCGGCGGCTACCTCTCCCACGGCATTGTGGATCACTCCAGTGGAACGCCTTTGCTTTATGGGACATCCGCGAGCGGGGTATTCGTGGCGGATCTCGAGGCTGGTTCCCTCATCTCGCAGCACCCCATCGAGTTCGCCCAGCCCACCCTCATCCAGAAACTTTTCGTCGGTCCGGACGACACGGTGTGGGCCTCCGGTTACATGGTCGGCCTCGCACAGGTCGACAAGGCGGGTGAGGAGCACGGCGGGACGCTCAACTTAGGGCAGTTCGAATCCGCCGCGGTCCGCGACGGGAAGTTGTACCTGGGCGCCTACGGTCACGCCCGCCTCGACGTGCTCGATCCGGAGACGTTCGACCCTTCTGATCGTTCCACGGTACAGACGCTGTTCAACGGCCGGGACGAAGGCCAAGACCGGCCGAACGGCATGGCCTATAACCCTGAGCGCGACGAGATCTACATGGGGGCCGTCGCCGCCTACGGCAGCACGCAGGGCGGGGTGGCGATCTGGGAGGGCGCGACAGGCGAACACACCTGGCTCACCTCAGAGATAGGCGCGGATGAGAACGTAGTGTCAGTCGCCTACAACCCCACTGACGGCATGGTGTACCTGGGCACCACCATTCACGGTGGTCTGGCCTCTGATCCCAGTGGTAACACCGCCGGCAAACTCATCGTGTTCGACCCAGAGACGCGCTCCGTGGTCGAGGCGGTCGATCCAGCAGGTGAGGAGAGGCGCGGGATCACCGGTTTGATGGTGGACGACGACGGTGCGGTGTGGGGAGTGGCCGAGGAGGTCTTGTTCCGGTACGACCCCGAAACCGCCACGGCAGAGAATCGCGGCACGGTCGGCGGGCGGTATGCCGACGGAGTGGCCCGGTGGTCTTACGGCAGCACGCACCAATCGTCCCGCGACGGACGCATCTATGTCACGGCTGGCGGGCGATTCTCCGTGCATGATCCACAGACCGGCCAGACGTCGCAGGTCGGTACGGGGTTCGGCTGGAGTGTGGTCGACGACGCCGGTGACGTCTACATCAGCGCGGGTGGTGACCTGTTCCGATACAACGTGCCAGGATCCGACGATGCCCCGGAAGAGCAGGTGGAAGTAAGGCCGGAAGCGGTGGTCTTCATCGATGAACCCGGTTCGCAGAACGACGCGTTCACCATTCCTGACGTCGAAGGCGTGCAGTACTTGCGGGACGGTGAGGTGCTCGAACCGGGCACTTACCCCGCTTCCGGTTCCATCACGATCACCGCTGAAGCCCTCGAGGGTTACGTGCTCGCGGATGGTGCTGAGACGGAATGGACACACACGTTCGACGCCGAGCCAGCGCAGGAGCCGAGCGAACCCGGCGAATCCCCGGACCAGGAGGACACCGGTCAGGAGTCGGGCAACACTGCGGACTCGTCCAGTTCCGAACCGGAAGGTGATCTCCCGGGCACGGGCTTCGGTCTGAGCGGGTTCGCCCTCGTGGCACTGGCCTTCCTGGCCCTCGGCGTCCTGGTGCTGGTCAGGGCACGCCGAGTCCGAATCACGTCCTGATTCCCGCTGAGAAGGGGGCGAATGGTCCTGTTGGACTGTTCGCCCCCTTCGTCCTCGCGGCTTCGGAGTTGCCAGGTCCGCCACGATGCCGCGACGCCAGGGCGCGGGGTGTCGCGATGGTCCGACCGGTGCTTTCAGGTGCGCGGGGGCGTGGAGTCGCGGAGCACCACCGTGCCGCTCAGGCGTGCCACCCGCACCCCGTCCGGCCCGGTGTGCACGGTGGGTGCGGTCGCCCCGGTCGCTGCGGATCCGGTGCCCTCCGGTGTGGTTTCCCGGCCGCTCGGGACGCCTTCTTCTGGGGTGTCCAGGTCGGCACCGAGGGCCAGTTGCGTGGCGAGCGCGCCGGCATGGTGCAGGGGCACCTGGACCGTGCTCAGGCCGGGCGTGACGTCCCGGAGCGTGGCGATATCGTCGAACCCGGCCACGCCCACGTCCGCACCCACGCGCACGCCCGCCTCCCGTGCCGCGGCCATCGCGCCGACGGCCATGACGTCGTTGACCGCGAACACCGCGTCCACCTCGCCGCCGGTGAGGTCGGCCTGGTCGATCAACTCCCGCATGGCCTGGTAGCCACCGTCTCGGGTGAACTCCGAGGTGATGACGTGCTGCGGGCAGAGCGCAGGATCGCGGTCGGTGAGGGCCTGCGTGAAACCGTCGAAGCGTTCCTGGGCGGTCAGGTGACCCGGGGGACCGGCCAGGATCGCGAAGGACCGGTATCCCCGGTCCACCAATTCCCGGGCAAGTTCGGCAGCGCCGGCGGTGTTGTCGATCGCCACCGTATCCATCCCCAGCACCGGTTGACTCACCATCGCCACCGATCCGCCGCCGGCGCGGTAAGCGGCCAGTGCTGATCGCAGTTCCTCACGTTTATGCGGGTCGTCGTGCCTGCCCCCGGCGATCACGATCGCCCGGGCGCGTTGCCGGTGCAGGACGCCCACCAGTGCCAGTTCCCGGGCCGGGTCGTGCTCGGTATTGCCCAGGGTGACCATCAGGTCGGCCTCATCGGCCGCGGCCGTGACACCGGCGGCAATCGCGGAGAAGTACGGGTCGGCGATGTCGTGCACGATCAGCCCGAGCGCCGTGGTGCGCCCGCGTGCCATCGCCTGGGCGTTGGCGTTCGGGAGGTAGTTCAACTCCGCGGCCACGGCCAGGACCCGCTCCCGCAATTCCGGGCGCACGGTGCGGGTGGCGCTGCCGTTGATCGCCCTGGACGCGGTGGCGAGGGACACCCCGGCCGCGTGGGCCACATCGGCGAGGGTCACGGCACTTGGCATGCGTTAAGGGTAAGCGCTTGCAGCCAGATGTGAGAGCTCGGCGGCGCTGCACCGTCCCGGCGAGGTCAGGAAGCCCGGCGAGACCAACGCCGGCCGCGCCGGGCTGCCGCACCCGGGACCAAAGCGGGCACCCGGGAGGCGTAGGCGGGATACTCGCCGGGGAACCGTGCACGCAGGTACTCCTCCTCGGGTGTGATCACCCACCGGCGCAGCGCGGCGAGTACCGCCGGCAGGGCCAGCACCGGCAGCCAGGACCTGAGCCAGAGGCAAGCGCCCAGGTACATCAGCAGGTCTCCGGCGTACACCGGGTGCCGTACCCAGCGGAACGGCCCGCCGGTGACCAGGTGGCTGACGTGCGCCCAGGGCACCACCGTGGTGCCCTGCCGTCGCATCGTGAGGAAGGCCCACGCCATCACGGCCGCCCCGGTGCCGGCCAGCGCCATGGCGGCCACGCGCGCAAGGACGGGTGGCGGTGCCGGCGTTGCTCGACGGCGGGCGGCAGCGATGCCGAGCGGTAGGGCGAACAGAGCGGGAGGGAGCACCCGCACGTGCGCGCCGGAGGTGTCCGCCCACCGTCCTGGCCCGGAGGAGTCAGTGCTCGCCGGAGTCCTCATCGACCCAGTCCAACGTCTTCGTGACCGCCTTCTTCCAGTTCCGGTACAACCGTTCCCGCTCGGTGTCCTCCATGGCCGGGCTCCACCGCCGATCCTCGGCCCAGTTGTCGATCACGTCCTGCTCACCGGACCAGAAACCCACGGCGATACCAGCGGCGTAGGCGGCGCCCAGGGCCGTGGTCTCCGCCACCTCGGGTCGCACCACGTCCACCCCGAGGATGTCGGACTGGAACTGCATCAGGGTCTCGTTCACGGTCATCCCGCCGTCCACCTTCAACTCCGCCAGGTCCACACCGGAGTCGGCGTTCATCGCATCCAACACCTCCCGGGTCTGGAACGCGGTGGCCTCCAGCACTGCCCGGGCGATATGACCCTTGTTCACGTACCTCGTCAGGCCCACCAACGCCCCCCGGGCGTCCGGACGCCAGTGCGGAGCGAACAACCCGGAGAAGGCCGGCACGAAGTACGCCCCACCGTTGTCCTGCACCGTCTCGGCTAGGGCCTCCACCTCCTCGGCGGAGCGGATCAGGCCCAGGTTGTCCCGCAGCCACTGCACGAGCGACCCGGTCACCGCGATCGAGCCTTCCAGCGCGTAGACCGGGGCGGCGTCACCCAGCTGGTAGCACACGGTGGTCAACAAGCCGTTGTCGGAGGAGATGGCCTGCTCACCGGTGTTGATCAGCATGAAGTTCCCGGTGCCGTAGGTGTTCTTCGCCTGCCCCACCTCGAAGCAGGCCTGGCCGAAGGTGGCGGCTTGCTGATCACCGAGGATCCCGGCCAGCGGAACGCCCGGCGCCACGCCGCCCGCCCGGCCCTTGGCGTACACCTCCGCCGAGGATCGGATCTCGGGCAACATCGACATCGGGATGCCCATGTCCGCGGCGATCGCAGGGTCCCAGTCCAGCGTCTTCAGGTCCATCAACAGGGTGCGGGAGGCATTGGTGACATCGGTGAGGTGCACCCCGCCGTCCGGACCCCCGGTCATGTTCCACAGCAGCCAGGAGTCGGTGTTGCCGAACAGCAGGTCCCCGGCTTCGGCGCGCCGGCGGGCTCCGCCCACGTTCTCCAGGATCCAGGAGACCTTCGGCCCGGAGAAGTAGGTGGCCAACGGCAGGCCGGTGACGTCCTTGTACTTCTCGGTCCCCTCCGAGCCGGCCAACCGGTCGGCGATGCGCTGGGTGCGGGTGTCCTGCCACACGATCGCGTTGTAGACCGGCTCCCCGGTGCGCCGGTCCCACACCACGGTGGTCTCGCGCTGGTTCGTGATCCCGATCGCGGCCAGGTTCGTCGCGGTCAGGTTCGCCCGCGCGAGCGCCAGACTCACCACTTCCCTGGTGTTGCGCCAGATCTCCACCGGATCGTGCTCCACCCAGCCGGCGCGCGGGAAGATCTGTTCGTGCTCCCGCTGGGCGGCGTCGACCGCCCGCCCGGCGTGATCGAAGATGATCGCCCGCGTGCTGGTGGTGCCCTGATCAATCGCGAGGACGTAGTCGGCCATGTGATGCGTCACTTTCCTTCGGGGATCGCTCGGGGTGAGGCCCTCCATCGGCACCGTCGCCGGCAACGAGCCGGGGTCCGCGCCCGCCCGCTAGGTGCCCGGAGGATTCATGCTTACGCTGGGGCGAAAGATTGCGCAACCCCGGTGCACGCATGTGCGCCGGTGAGGAGGAGGTGCTGGGAGTGCGTGAGGACGACGCGTTCCGAGCGGCCACGATGTACTACCTGCAGGACGAGACGATGGACGTGGTGGCGCGGAACCTGGGTGTCTCACGCTCCACGGTCTCCCGGTTGATCAAGTCGGCCCGGGAAGCAGGCATGGTGCGGATCAGCGTGCACGAACCCAGCCGTGCCGGGGCGGCGCTGAGCAACCGGCTGGGCACCGCATTCGGGATCAAGGCGCACGTGGTCCCGGTGCGGGAGAACACCACCGATCTGCACCGGCTGGACCAGGTGGCCATGGTCGCCGCCCGGCTGATCTCGGAGTGGTTCTCCTCCGACATGACCTTGGGGGTCGCCTGGGGAACGACGTTGTCGGCGATCTCCCGGCACCTGGTGCCCAGCCGTACGCAGGGCAGTGCGGTGGTGCAACTGAACGGCTCCGCCAACACCACGGCCAGCGGGATCGCCTACGGCGCCGATCTGACCAGCACCGTGGCGAACGCGTTCAACGCGACCGCCCACCACTTCCCGGTGCCGGCGTTCTTCGACTACGCCGAGACCAAGCAGGCGATGTGGCGGGAACGCAGTGTGCGCCGGGTGCTGGACGTGCAACGCCGGATGGACCTCGCGCTGTTCAGCGTGGGCTCGCTGACCGCGCAAGTACCCTCGCACGTCTACACCGCCGGATACCTCACCGCCTCGGAACTGGCGGGGTTGCGCAACCGCGGTGTGGTGGGCGATGTGTGCACGGTGTTCCTCCGCGAGGACGGTAGTTACCGGGACATCGACCTGAACGACCGCGCCTCCGGTCCAACCCCGCAGGAGCTGCAGTCAGTGCCGCGGCGGGTGTGCGTGGTGGCGGGGGAGCGTAAGGTCCCGGCCGTGCTCGGGGCGCTGCGGGCCAGGGTGATGACCGATCTGATCATCGACGAGACCACGGCCGCGCGCTTGCTGAGCCATCACAACGCCCGGCTCGCCGCCGACGGCAAGCCGGTCGCGCGGGGGCGACGGGAGCGGGCACAGTAGTGCCGTGACCCACGCAGACATCACCATCCGCCCTGCACTCCCGGCTGACGTTCGTGGCATCAAGCGCCTGGTGGAGCCCTATGCGCAGCGCCGGATCCTGCTCGGCAAGGACCTGGTGGACTACTACGAGTCGGTCCAGGAGTTCTTCGTCGCGGAGAGCGGCGCCGAACTGGTGGGCTGCGGGGCGTTGCACGTGATGTGGGAGGACCTCGGTGAGGTTCGCACGCTGGCGGTCAGCGAGGACTGGTTGAACACCGGGGTTGGGCACCAGCTGCTGGAACGGTTGCTCGACCGGGCCCGGGAACTGGGGCTGACACGGGTCTTCTGCCTGACGTTCGAGGTGGACTTCTTCGGCCAGCACGGATTCGAGCCGGTCCCCGGCCCGGTGGTCGATCCGGAGGTGTACGCCGAGATCCTGCGGTCCCGCGACGACGGGGTGGCGGAGTTCCTGGACCTGGCGCGGGTCAAACCGAACACCCTGGGCAACACCCGGATGCTGCGTCACCTCTAGGCCGCTCGGGAACAGGCACCGGCTACCGCCCCGCACGATCCGCGAGGCGCGGGGCCGCAGACGATGCTTTGCCGCATGTCACGGGCCCGGCAGGCTCCTGGCCGTCCGGTGCAGCACCCCGACCCGGGCCAGCGCTACCACCACCGCGACCTGGGCCACCAGCACCGCCCCCACCACCGCTCCGGCCAGGGCGGACAGGTCGATCGCCGCCCACACCACGATGCCCACCACGGCCGCCACCAGGATCACCTTCACCATCGTGGCCAGCTGGCTCATCGTGCGGCTGAGCACCCGGCCGGCGGCCCCGCTGGCGGCGAGTCGGCGGGCATCGGTGCTGCCCGGGGTGCCGGAGCGGCGCAGTAGATCCGCCAGCCCCTTGCCCACCAGGCCGGCGGCGATCAGGCCGAGCACCTGCCCCTGGGCGATCATGGTTACCCCTGCGATGGCCGGCGGGTCCGAACCGTACGGACCGGCCAGGCTCAACGCCGCCGCCCCAAGCCCGGCCAGCACCAGGGGAGCAGCCAGGATCACCAGCAGCGCGCGGGTGTGTGCCTTGATAGCCCGGGCGACCACGACGTCGGCCGGCATGACCTCGCCGGGACCCTCGGGCGTCGTCGGGCTACTGCTCACACCGCGAGCCTACTGCGCCACCTCCCGCCGAGGCTGCTGGGTCCCGGGATGGGCCCAAGGCCCCACCGGCATCCCGCCCCTGGGCACCGTCACGCGGCTGGGCACCATCCCGCCGCTGGGTAAAGCCGGGAAGGTGGTAACCGGCCGGGGAGTGCTCGGCCAATCCGTCGGCCACCAGCGTCCGTAACGCACGACGGCGCTGCTCGGCGTGGGGCCATGCGCGGGCAAGGTCCTCGGCCGGCACGGGTGCCCGCGAGTTGCGCAGCGCGGCCATCAAGCTGCCGCGAGCCTGCCGATCCGTACCCTCCCAGGGCTGACGGCGACGGCGGTGGGCATGCCGGTCCGCCGGCCTGCCCGCAGCCAGCCAGGCGCACTGGTCCGCGACCGGACATCCCGTGCAGGCCGGTGCCCGGGCGGTGCACACCAGCGCCCCGAGCTCCATCACCGCGGCGTTCCACCGGGCCGACTCCGCTGCGGCATCCGGCAGCACCGCCACGGCCCGGGCGCGCTCGGCCATCGTCAACGACGGCGCCGGTAACGCCTCCCCGCCCACCAGCCGCGCCAGCACCCGGCGCACGTTGGTGTCCAGCACCACCGCACGGCCGCGGTACGCGAACGCCACCACCGCCGCCGCGGTGTACTCACCCACACCCGGTAGCCGGCGCAACTCCTCCTCGGTGCCCGGGACCACGCCGTCGTGCTCGGTGGCGATCACCCCCGCGGCCTGCTGGAGCCGCAGCGCCCGGCGCGGGTAGCCCAACCGTCCCCAGGTGCGCAGCACCTCGGCGGTGGACGCCCCGGCCAGATCCGCCGGCGCGGGCCATCGCGCCATCCATTCCCGCCACACGGGCAGCACCCGGGCGACCGGTGTCTGCTGCAACATCACTTCGCTGACGAGCACGCCCCACGCCCCTACGGACGGGTCCCGCCAGGGCAACGCCCGGCCGTGCCGGTTGAACCAGGTAGCCACGGCCTCGTGCAGCCGGGATGGGTCCATGTGCCCATCGTCGCACGCCTGCGGCTATGTCAAGATGCTTGGTATGGCTAGGTCTAGTAGAGGTAAGAGTTTGGGCGGCCGGAGTTCTGCCGGCCGCTCCAGGGGGCGGTCCCGGCCGTCGCGTCCGGCTCGTTCGCGGGCATCCAGGCCCTCACGCCCGGCGCGCAGCGGGCGTTCCACCCCTGCCCGCCGGACCAGTTCGGGATCCTTCGGCGGCCGCACGGCCAGCGGGGGCACGACCCGTAGCAGGTCGGGGGGATCCTTCTCCTCCGGACGTACCGTCTCCGCCAGCGCCCGGACCTCACGTACCCCGCGTCGCCGGGGCTACGGCCGCCGGCACCACTACGACGGTGGCCACTACGGCGGGGGCTATTACCGCCCCGGGTATCGTCGACGCCGGCGCGGTGGCGCCGGAGTGCTGGTGGCGCTGATCCTGATCGTGGTGCTGCTGGTGATCGTCTGGAGTGCGCTGACCTGACCAGCGCGGGGTGCGGGCCCGTGCAGCCCCACGCCGGGGCGGCTGCCACCTGGCACGCAGGTCGCGGCCTAACATGAGCGCCGATGGCTCGCACAACTCCCTCGGCGTCCCGCAAGCGCAGCGGTGGATCTCCCCGTCCCCGGGGCGCCGGGGCCGCCCGGCCCACCGCCACCCGCGCGCAGGGGACCGACCGCGCCGGTCGGCGACCCGCCGGGCAGCAGCCGCGCACCGGGCAGCGCAAACCCACCGGGCAGCGCAAACCCACTGGGCCCCGGCCGCGGAAGAGGCGCAATCCCAACCGGTGGCGGTTCTACGTGCTGCTGGCGGTTCTCGGGTTGATCGCAGCCGCCGTGCTCTGGTTCACGGTGGGCAGGGACGCGGTGGCCTCCTACCGGCAGGGCGGGGACTCGGCTGGTGCGGAGGCGAGCCCGGCGGCGCAGGAGGACGCCGGCGGTGACGGCGCGCCGGACGCGGAGGGCGTGAACCAGCCCGATGGGCAGGACACGGACGCGGCCGGGCCAGGGGCGGGCGAGCCGGACGCGGGTGAGCCGGGAGTGTCGGTTCCCCCGACCCCGGCGGACCAGGACGAGGAGCCCGATGCCCACGCGCTTGCCAATCCCGTCCAGTGTCACGGGGAGGCCCTGGACCTGACGATCGACACCGACGGACGTACCCATGATGGCGGGGCACCCGTGCCGATCCGGGTGGCGGTGACCAACACCGGTGCGGTGCCCTGCCTGGTGGACATGGGGCACGAGGAGATGATGGTGACCATCACCTCCGGCGCCGATGAGATCTGGCAGAGCGAGGACTGCCCGCGCGGTGCGGGCGAGCGGCGCTTGCTGTTGGACATCGGCGCGGACGCGGTCCACTCCATCACCTGGCCCGGTGAGCGTTGCGGTGGCGGGACGGCCGGCGAGGGCACCTACCGCCTCGCGGTGGAGTTGACTGCCACCGGAAGCCCGGCGCACGCCCAAGCGGTGATCGAGTTGCGGTGAGCCCGCAGGGTCAGACGAACCGCTCCAGCAGGGAGGACTCGGCCTGCCGGGACAACCCCTCACGGACCGTCCGGGCGCGTTCGGAGCCGACTCCCTCGACCACCTCGAGATCATCGATGGTGGCGGAGAGCATCTTCTGCAGCGAGCCGAAGTGGCCCACCAGGCTCTCGATCGTCGAGTGCGGCAGTCTGGGCACGCGGGTGAGCATCCGGTAGCCGCGGGGCGCGATCGCCGAATCGAGGGACTCCCCGCGCGGCCCACCAAGACCGAGCACCCGGGAGATCTCGGTGAGGTCGATGAGTTCGGAGGCGTTCAGGGTGGTCAGGTCCGCCAGCACCCGCTCCAGTTCCCGGCCGGTGCGTTCGTCGAGGTAGTCGCGCACCACCAGCTCCAGATCCGGGCCCACCCCGGAGATCAGTTCGTCGAACTGCAGCGCGAGCAACCGGCCGTTGGTGCCCAGTTCCACCACGTAGTCGGAGATCTCCGCGGAGATCCGACGGACCATCTCCAAGCGCTGCACCACCGCAGCGACGTCCCGCACCGTGACCAGGTCCTCGATCTCCAACGCCGACAGGGTGCCGGACACCTCATCGAGCCGGGACTTGTACCGCTCCAACGTGGCCAGGGCCTGGTTCGCCCGGGAGAGGATGACGTCGGAGTCCTCCAGCACGTAGCGCTGGTCGGCCACGTAGACCGCCACGATGTGCATCGACTGGGACACCGAGATCACCGGGAAGCCGGTCTGTTTCGCAGCCCGTTCGGCCGTCCGGTGCCGGGTACCCGACTCGGTGGTCTGGATGGAGGCGTCGGGCAGGAGCTGCACCGCGGCGCGCAGGATGCGTCTGGCGTCCCGGTCCACCACGATCGCCCCGTCCATCTTCGCCAGCTCGCGCAACCGGGTGGAGGAGAACTCCACATCCAGTTCGAAGCCGCCGGAGCACATGCTGGCCACGACGTCGTCGTACCCGAGCACGATGAGCGCACCGGTGCGTCCCCGGAGCACCCGTTCCAGCCCGTCGCGTAGTTCCGTGCCCGGCGCCACGGCGCGGAGCGTCTCACGCATCAGGGCGGGCAGTGCCGTGCTGGTCACCTCGAACCTCCGCTGATCGCCTCTTCCGCCTCGCCTGCCCGAGACGGCCTACCCCCGCTGCCCGGTCCGTCCCGGGCGATGGTGCTCAGTCTAGGGCCTTCAGCGCACCGGCCGGGGGCGGGGTTGGGCGAATTCGAGCGCCTGCCCCAGATGCTCGGCCTGCAGGATCTGCATACCCGCGGGTGCCTGCACCGGTTCCGCGCCGGGCCGCGGGCGGGGGACGATCGCGGTATGGAAACCTAGTCGACGGGCCTCGTTCAGCCGGCGTTCGGTGCCGGTCGCGGTGCGTAGTTCCCCCGCCAGCCCCACCTCTCCGACGGCGACCATCCCGGCGGTGGTCGGAAGATCGGCGCGGGCACTGGCCACGGCCAGGGCCACCGCCAGATCGGTGGCCGGTTCCACCGCGCGGGAACCGCCGACGGTGGACACGTACACGTCGCTGCTCGTGGTGGTGATGCCATACCGGGCCTGCAGCACCGCGAGGGTCATCGCCAGCCGCGCCGAGTCCACCCCGGAGGTGGTCCGCCGTGCGTGCGGGTTCGGCGTGGGTGCCACCAGCGCCTGCACCTCGATGGGCATCGGACGGCGCCCGTCCAGGGTGATGGTCACGCAGGTGCCCGACACGGGGTGGCGGGCACCGGACAGGAACAGGCCGCTGGGGTCGGGCAGGGAGTGGATGCCGGACTCGGTGAGGGTGAAGCACCCCACTTCATCGGTGGTCCCGAACCGGTTCTTCAGGGCCCGTACCAGGCGTAGTTGGGCGTGTTTGTCCCCTTCGAACTGGCACACCACATCCACCAGGTGCTCCAGCACCCGGGGCCCGGCGATCGACCCGTCCTTGGTGACGTGCCCCACCAGCACCACCGGCAGATCCGTCCGCTTGGCCACCGCGATCAGGGACGCGGCAACCTCCCGCACCTGGGTGACCGAACCGGACGTCGAATCCACCTGGGCCGAGGCGATGGTCTGGACGGAGTCGACGATCAGCAGATCCGGCCGCACCTGCTCGATCTGGGCCAGCACCGCACCCAGGTCCGTCTCGGCGGCCAGCAGCAGGGACGGTTGGAGCGCACCGATCCGCTCGGCGCGCAAGCGGACCTGGCTGGCCGACTCCTCACCGGTGATGTACAGCACCGTGCGCCCCTCGGCCGCGGTGTGCGCGGCGGCATCCAGAACCAGGGTCGACTTGCCCACCCCGGGCTCGCCGGCGAGCAGGACCACTGCACCGGGTACGAAACCGCCGCCCAGCACCCGGTCGAACTCGCTGACCCCGGTGGGTTGGAACCGGGCCCGCTCGGCGTCGACCTCACCGATCGGGGTGGCCGGGGTGCGCACGCTGGTGGCGGTGGTGCGCGGGCCGGCCTGGTGGGCTCCCGGAGTGCTCTCGGTGACGGTGCCCCACTCCTGGCACTGCCCGCACCGCCCGACCCACTTCAACGCGGTCCAACCACACTCGCTGCACTGGTACGCCTGCTTCGGGGCTGCTGCCATGCTGGGCACCCTACCGACGGGTACCGACGT